>JABEVL010000125.1 GCA_013043995.1 Spirochaetales bacterium
CCCTTCCCAAAGACCAGTCGGCGGTGGGGATTTTGTCACGGGTCGAGGCACTTTCTGTATCGCCCGACCCTTCTTCGGACGTCGTCGTCAACCGGGCGACGGGCATCGTCGTCGCAGGGCGCGGCGTGAGAATCGCCAAGGTGGCCGTTTCGGTCAAAGGCGCTAAAGTCACCATCGGCAAAAGCCAACCTTCGGATTGGGGAAGTTCCAATTCCAGCGAACAATTTCTTGTCCCCGACGCCGCAACGGTCGAAGACCTCGTCACCCTTTTACAGCAAATCGGCCTGACAACGGACCAGCTGATCGACGTCCTGCAGGCCATCAACGATGCCGGAGCCCTTTACGGTCACCTGATCGTTTTGAACAACTGACGGGACCCTTTTCAAAGCACGGCTGGACCTTTGAAGCCATTTTTTAAGAATTCGGCAACATTCCTGTCCGACATCGAAAGGTCAAGCTCAAGGACGGCTGGAAGTTCAAGCCAGCGTAATTCCTGGTGCTCGCTCAGCCGTGAAGGTTGTCCCGCAAGTTCCACGGCCCAGGCCTCCAGCAGGTAAGTATGAGGACCGTTTTGAAATTGGGTTTCGCAAAGCTTTTTACCGACTTGAACAGGAACGCCGAGTTCTTCAAGAAACTCGCGGTGGAGTGCCCGTTGGGGCGTCTCACCCTCTTCGAGTTTACCGCCAGGGAATTCCCACTTTCCGCCCTGGCTGCCGCCCTCATTTCTTTGAGCGACTAAAAAAAGCCCTTTTTGGACCGCAATACCGCAGACAGAACGCCGTTGTTTCATAGGAAAATGACCTGGGGAGCCAAAAAATGCAAGATACCGAAACCTGTTGCCAAAAGTCCGACGATCCAACGGTTGTTCAAAAGGATGTCGTCGAGGCGCTTCGTGTTTCCGGTTTTTTCGGGCATCTCCTTCTGGTAGAACTCAAGGATGAGGCTCGTTCCTGCCAGAAGTGCCGTCAACGAGGGAATGAGGTCTCCCAAAAATATCTGGTCCCCAGGAAGAACAAAAAGGAGACCCAAAAAACCCGTGACGAACGTCAAAAGCCCCAAACCTCCCAGAAACCACTTCTTTTCAAGGACCGAAAAAAAAGCCTCGAGGTCGGAGCTCAGGGGGTGCTTCAGGCCGGATCGGGCCAAAAGTACCCCTGACAGGATGTTAGTCGCCACCAGCAAAAAGTAGACTTGAACCATAGACTTCCCCTTAATTTTTGAGAATCGCCGCCCTGGCGGCTTCGATACTGGCCTGTTGTGCCAATTCTTCGGCGGTGAACCAACCCCGCTCCCGGGACAGCCGTTTGCCGACACTCCCTTGAAGGATGACGCCTGCCTGAGCTGCTTGCAAGGACGTTCGTCCCCGGGCTAAAAAAGCTCCGACAAAACCTGCAAGGCAATCTCCCGAGCCTGCCGTCCCAAGCCCTGGTTCGCCTCCATCCCAAACACCGCTGAAACCTGTAGGAGAAACGACCCAGGTCACGCTTCCCTTGGCCAGAATGACAGCACCCGTCGTTTTCGCCAGCCACCTCAGACGTTCCAGAAAAGAACCTTCGGGCGGCTGCGCCGTCCTGGCCGCCAGGGACTGAAAAAGATCTCTCAACTCACCCGGGTGGGGAGTAAGGATCCAGTTGGCACGTTCATAAGGCGCCCCGGCACGGATATTCTGGCAAAGGATGCGCAAACCATCAGCGTCGAGGACCAACGGGAGGGGTAAGGCGAAGATCTTTTGAAGGAGCTGTCCGCGATTTTCGGCGCGCCCCCAGCCCGGCCCGACGAGGACGGCGTCGAGTTTTCTAAAGTTTACTTCCTTGCCGGTTTCCTGCGTGATCACCGCGGGCAAGAGGCCCGAGAGACGTTCACGGATACCGCTGTCAAAAACCCCCCGAAGAAGCCCGACCCCTGCAGACTGAGCAGAACGGCAGGCCAAAACGGCCGCTCCGGTCATCTCCGAACAACCTGCGAAGACCCCCAGGCTTCCCCGGAGTCCTTTCCAGGCGTCAGGAGGAACCACTCCGCCCTGGTCCGCCAGGTCGTCCATTTCAAGGAGTTCGGCAGTATTTTCAGCTTTTACAAGCGGGGCTGGAAATCGGAAGGGGATGGTGAAGATTTCACCCGCGTCAGAGCGGTTTTGGGGGAAATAACAGCACTGTTTGGCGTTTGCCACCGCAAGAGTCCAGCGGCAAGGCCACGAAGGACGCTCGGGGTCTTCGCCGTCTCCCAAGCCCGAAGGAAGGTCGATCGCGGCGATTTGGGCTCCTGACTTTTCGCGCCACCGCGAAAGCTGACTCAGCAAATCGCGCGCTTCGGGACGCAGGGGAGGGATCATTCCAGCGCCCCAAATTCCATCGATCCAGAGCTGGGCCTGCTCTAGATAACTTTCTGCGGCCAGGGAGGGCCAAACCGCCGAAGGAAGACCGAGTTTTTTGATCAGCCGGGCCTGAACTTGGGCTTCTGCGGTCCTGGGCTCCCCCAAAAAAACAACCGACACCTGGAAACTTTTTGACAGAAAAGCCTGCCGGGCAAGGACGAGGGCGTCACCACCATTGTTCCCCGCGCCGACAAGACAAACGGCACGGTTTGACGGCAAAGGCTGCCAGAGTTTTAAAAGTGTCTGAAATAGAAGAAGCCCCGCCTGTTCCATAAGGGCCACTCCCGGAAGTTCATACGTTTTGATTGAGTCCGTATCCTGGGCTTGAGCTTCAAAGTTAGAAACTAACCGGCGCATAGGAACTCAAAAATTTATCGCTACGCCACCAGGACAGGGTCACCTGATGGCCATCGCAAGTCATGGCGGCCAGGACGCCCTGGGGCGTCACCTGGAAGTCTGACAACCAGATATTTTCTTTCGCACTGTAGGCAATCGTACGTTCCAGGATCAATTTACCCGACTGATCAAAAACCAAAAGCCGCTGACCTCCGTTTTCAGGTGAGGACAAGAAGAACAAAAGGCCCGCGTTGGTGATCCCCAAAAAATTCAGGGGTCTATCCCCAGTGATGCTTTCTTTCGAGGCCTTTGCCCGATCTCTGGGAACGATGGGCAAGGCAAAACCGTCTGAGAATTTTGAGACCATGGGATCGTAGGCGATCACGCGGCTTTGCACCAGCACGATGCCCGAATCGGTTTTTGTCGTGGGGTCCTGAACCTTCCGGAAGTAGTCAACGTCCAGCCACAAGAGCCGGCGCGAACGGTCCGGCCAGACCGTTTGAATGTCGGAATAAACGCCGTTCGACTCAGAAACCAGCTTTGGAAGACTCCCAAAGGGCAAAAACGCACGGACCAGAAGGCGGCCCTCGGGGCTAAACCACCAAGTTTCCCAACCAGTGCCCACACGGCAGACCACGGCGACCTCATCCGAGCGCAAAACGACCACCTTGTCGATGCTGGGAAACGGTGTGCCGCCGACGCCCTCCTGACCCAGGTAGTCCTCAAACTGACCATTTTTACCGAAACGCAAGAGCACGCTTTCAAGACGCACCTTCAGGTTCGGGTCAAAACTGATCCGTCCTTCCGGGACCCTGTCTTCGACGTAAAGCCGGTCGTGAGAATCCGCCGCCAGGACCCCAACGTGACGAAAGGGGTAAGGAAAGGCCCGGCGGTCCCGAACCTGATCGCTGGAAGAGTGCCCATTGAGCAATTCGGGTTGAGGGTTGTCGGCTGGATTATAAAATAAGGTGACAAGGTCGCCGTAACCCGTGAATTCCATCACCTTTCGGGCATTTCCATTAGAAATCAAGAAAAGCCCGTTGTAGTAGAGAAAGTGATTTTCTTCGGGTGTCGGCAACCCCTTGCGGAGAAAAAGGTCCATCTGGTCTTCGAGTGTGCCCAACTGAAGGTGAAAGAGGGTCTCTCGGGGCATGAGCTGGGGGACGCTAGGACTGCATGAAACCAAAAAACCAAGAAAAAAAAGGACTCCCGCAGTCTGGAAGACGGATCTTAGGGGCATTTTTCCAAGATACACGAGTGCCGAAAAGGCGTCAATCAAGCCCTGCGGTTGACCGCCCTCCCCATCTTTCGTAAGATGAGGAATGGCCATGAACATCCTCAATCTCATCTTTGGTTCCAAGTCTGAGCGCGATCTGAAACGAATGTTGCCGCTTTTGCACGCGATCAACTCCAAAGAATCCTGGGCCCTCGGCCTTTCCGCAGAAGAGTTTCCCCGGCAAACCCAACGTTTCCGCGACCGGATCGCCCAAGGCGAAACACTCGATCAGCTGATCCCCGAAGCGTTTGCCCTGGCCCGTGAGGCCGCCCGAAGGACCCTCGGCGAAAGGCCCTACGACGTGCAGCTTTTGGGCGGACTGGTTCTGCACCAGGGTTCGATCGTCGAAATGAAAACCGGTGAAGGAAAAACCCTTTCATCGGTGGCTGCAGCCTACCTGAACAGCCTGACAGGCCAGGGCGTCCACATGGTCACCGTCAACGACTACCTGGCAGAACGCGACGCCAAGTGGATGAAACCCGTCTACGACTACCTCGGTATCAGCGTGGGTTTTGTTCTCTCATCCATGGACCCTGAAACCCGGCAGCCCCAGTACGCCGCCGATATCACCTACGCCACCAACAACGAACTCGGCTTTGACTACCTGCGCGACAACATGCGCTGGGAAATGGGAAAAAAGGTTCAGCGTGGTCACGCTTACGCCATCATCGACGAAATCGACTCCATTTTAATCGACGAAAGCCGCACGCCGTTGATCATCTCTGGCCCCGTTGAGGACGACACGGCCAAACGTTTTCAGGACGTTGACCCCCTTGTGAACTTTCTGCAGGAATGCACCAAGGACGAAAAAACCGGAACCTACCCCGAAGAACCCGAACTCTTGAAAGGTGACTACAAGCTTGAAGAAAAATCCAAGAGGGTCATGTTCACAGATGCCGGCATGAACAAAATTGAGGAGCTTTTGCAGCAGAGAAAGCTCATTCAAGGTAGCCTTTTTTCAGGCGACAACTTCGAGTTTATCCATTACTTTACCCAGGCTTTGCGCGCCCATAAGCTCTTTCTGAAAGATGTCGACTACGTCGTCCAGGAAGCCAAGGTGGAAATCGTCGATGAATTCACGGGGCGAATCCTTCACGGCCGGCGGTATTCCGAGGGTCTTCATCAGGCCATCGAAGCCAAAGAGAAAATTCGCATCGCCGACCATAACAAAACCGTGGCGACGATCACCTTCCAGAACTACTTCCGCCTCTACAAAAAACTTTCAGGGATGACGGGAACGGCCGACACCGAAGCCAAAGAATTCAGCAAGATCTACAACCTCGAAGTCGTCGTCATTCCCACCAACCGACCGGTTTCCCGAATCGACCAGGACGACATCATCTATTTCAACGAGGACTTCAAGTTCCAGGCCATTTGCGACGAGATCGTCGAAGCCCACAAAAAAGGGCAGCCCGTCCTCGTTGGAACTGTTTCGATCGAAAAATCTGAAAAACTTTCCAACTACCTGACCCGTAAAGGTGTGCGGCACGAGATCCTTAATGCCAAGAACCACGCCCGTGAAGCCCTGATCATCGCCGAGGCGGGTGCTGTGGGTGCCGTGACCATTGCCACCAACATGGCTGGACGAGGTACCGACATCAAGCTCGGCGGCAGCCCTGAATTCAGAACCCGGCGTAAGTTAGGAACCGAGGTCGAGCCTGAAGTTTGGCTGGCGGCGCTGGCCGAAGAAACTGCGATTTGGCGTAAGGAATACGAAAAAGTGAAGGAGCTCGGCGGTCTTTTGGTCATCGGTACCGAACGCCACGAATCCCGCCGTATCGACAACCAGCTTCGAGGCCGCTCGGGGCGTCAGGGCGACCCTGGACGTTCTCTGTTTTTCGTCAGCCTTGACGACACCCTGATGCGCCTTTTTGCCAACGACAACGTCCGTTCGATGATGGGACGCATGGGAATGGCCTCCGGTGAACCGCTGTTTCACCCCTGGCTGACAAAGTCCTTGGCCAATGCCCAGAAAAAAGTCGAAGACCGCAACTTTGAAATCCGCAAGCACCTTTTGGACTACGACGACGTTCTTTCTAAGCAACGGGCGTTCATCTATGAACAGCGCGACGCCATCCTGACCGAGCCCGACCTGACCAAGCGCGTGTACAACGCAGGGGTCGAAATCGTCGACGACCGTCTGGAAAGCTGGAACAAGGCCGACGTGATTGCCGAGTACCTTCCCGAAATTCTTCAGACCTTCAAAGAGGATTTTTTCTGGGAACCCGAAATGACCCTCGATGAGCTTGGACAAAAGTCTCCGAAAGCCCTACGGGAAATTCTTCTGAACTATCTTCAAAAAGACCTGGAAACCAAGGCCCGCGACGTGGGGACCGAAGCCTTAAACTACTTTATCCGTGCCGAGTACCTCAGAAAAATCGACACCCTATGGCAGGAACACCTAGACAGCATGGAAGCCCTCCGCGATGCCGTTTACCTGCGCACGTACGCCCAAAAGAATCCGCTTCTGGAATACAAGGTCGAAGGGTTTGAGATGTTTGACGTTTTGATCGCAGAAATCAAAACGTCGATCGCCAAGAAAATCTTTAAGATCCGTATCCAAAAGGCCCCCCAGGAACAACCGAGACGCGAACGAATTGCCGTCCAGGCAACGCACATTCCTATCGGAGGGTTTTCAGCCGTGGCTCAAAAAGGCGAACGCCGGGAAGCCCAAGGCGAACACGTCACCGTCACGCGGACCCAACCCAAGGTTGGACGCAACGATCCATGTCCTTGCGGAAGCGGCAAAAAGTACAAACAATGCCACGGACGATGACGATTTTCAGAAATCACAAGCCGAAAGTGTTGCACCGCGCCGCCCTGCTTCTGAGCTTTCTGGGGCTGATCCTGGGGACGCCGTCCCGGCTTTCGGCGCAGTTACCCGTTCCCCAGCCGGTCTGGAAAGTGCAGATCGTCCCCAGCCCTCCGGTACCCGGGCAAAAAGCCGTTGCCCGCCTGACGGTTCACCTGCCGCCCGGTTACTACCAAGACGCTGACAGCACTTTTTTGAATGCCAACGTGGAGCTCACTTGGCCCAAGACCCAAGTTCTCGACGTCGGTCCCCTCCGTTTTTCGGCTCCCGAAAAACGGGGTTCCCACTCGAGTTTCCGGGGAGAATTGCAAATCGACAGGACTTTTATCCTGCCGGCGGACCGTCCTGAACCCCCATCACTGGCGGTCAGGTTTTCGTATCAAATTTGCCAAATCGACGGGGTTTGTTTGTTGCCCAACTCTCAAACGCAAACAGTTTCCCTTGCCCCCGTTCCGTCTTTAAAAGCGGCCTTGCCCCCTCCACCCCAACTTCCCCAAAACTCGGTTGGGCTTCTGGGCTGGATGCTCGCCTTGGCTTCGGCCTTTTTTGGGGGGCTCATTCTCAACCTGATGCCCTGCGTCTTTCCCGTCTTGTCCCTGAAAGCCTTGGCCATCGCCCGAACCACCCAAGAGGACCGCCGACGCCGGCGCACCTCCTCGATGCGCTTTGCCGTGGGCGAAATCGCCGCCCTGCTGGCCTTGGGTTTTGTTGCCGCAGGGATTAAGCAGGCGGGGGGAACGCCCATCTGGGGAGGGATGTTTCAAATTCCCGGCTTTGTGCTGGCACTCGTCGCCATTTTTTGGTTTTTTGCCCTTAACCTGTGGAACATCGGACCGCGCTGGGCACCCTCGTTCACTTCAGCCCCCTCGTCAGACTTCTGGAGCGGGGCCCTCAAGGTCGTGGCGGCGGCTCCTTGCACGGCGCCTTTTTTGGGGCCGGCCCTCGGTTTTGCCTTCACACTGCCGCCCGCGGGCATCCTTGTTTTCTTTTTGGTCGTCGCCTTGGGGCTGGCCCTGCCCGACCTCCTTTTGGCGGTCTTTCCCGGTCTTTACAAGATTCTGCCCAAGCCTGGACCCTGGACAGCCGTCTTTGAAAAGGCCATGGCCTTCTTGCTGGCCGGTACGGCCCTCTACCTGACCTACGTTTTCTGGCAGCTTTCCAGCTCGACAGCTCTTTGGTGGCTATTGGCCGGTCTCTGGCTGGCAACGGGTGTCTTGGCCCTCGGCGAAGCGGTTGTTGCCCACAAATCGGCCCTGGTACGCCGGGTGTTTTATTTGCTCTTGCTTGTGGCTGTGGTGGCGGGTTCATTGGCCCTGCTGAACACTTCCCCAGGACCCTCAACTCCGGCACAGGAGACTCAAAAAACGTCTGCCTCAAGGTTACCCGCGGGTTGGGTTCCTTTTGACCAGACCGTTCTTGACAGGGATCTTGCCGAAGGGAAGCCTGTTTTTGTCGACGCCACGGCGGCCTGGTGCGCCACGTGCCTCGTCAACGAAGCGGGAGTCTTGTCCGACCCCGAGGTTCGTCAAACGCTCACCGACAGCAAAGCCGTTCTGATGCGGGCAGATTTCACCCGCCCGTCCGCGCCGATCGCCCATTGGATCACGGCTGTGGGGCGCGCAGGATTGCCGATTTATGCTCTTTACACTCCCGGACATTCTTTGCCCCATCTTTTTCCTGAACTTTTAGAAAAGGGATCTTTTCTTTCAGCATGGCACCAGGCTTTCAAGTAAAATCTCAGGGAAAAAAGATGAAACGAAAAAATAAAACGCCTTCCCGTGCTAAAAATCGGGCGGGTTCCCCCCCCCGGCTGACCCTGGGTCTGATTCTGCTCGAAATCTTGACGTCCGTGCCTTTGGCCGTCATGGCCGGGGTTTTTGCCGTCGCCGTCCTGCGCGAAATTTTAAAATTCCCGATGTTTTTGGGAATTTCGCACAACAAAACGGTTGAAAACTGGATTTTAGAGCTGGTAGGCGTGGGAATCGTCGTGGCTTTGATTATCATTTTCATGAACTTCTGGAAAAGGCTTTTGAAACGCTATCGGGGCATTGACTCCGAAAAGTAATTCTTGACGCCGACCCGTGGACGGTCGACGTTCGTTCTTGTTAAAATCGCTTCACGGAGTAGCCATGGACCCC
>JABEVL010000126.1 GCA_013043995.1 Spirochaetales bacterium
CCGCTTGTCCAGGCGTCTGTTTTGGGAAAACAATGTTTTTGTCGAGAACACGCAATTGCCTTGTTCCGTCAGGTCGTGGGGCGACCTCAAGGGCAAAATGATCGGCACCTTGCTGGGTTATGTCTACCCTCCGAGGCTTGAAAAGATGTTTGCCTCGGGGGAGGCCAAACGCCAGGACGTGGTAACTCTGGAGCAGAATCTGAATAAGCTCGAAAACGGCAGAGTCGACCTGGTTTATGACTCGAACGTGCTCATCCAGTACGCCGTTAAAAACCATTTTAAGAACCTGACTATCCTGCCGTATCGGCCCACACGGCCCTGGCCGATACAGATGGCCCTGGGGCCGCACTCCCCTGTCAGCTTTAAGGATTTTAACGCCGCCGTGGACGATCTGGTCAAATCTGGAGCCTTGGGAAAAATGCTCGCGTCTTACGGGATAGACCGGTAAGGAAGTCGGCCCACAACTGCAGCTACCCAGACCGCGAACAGGGCGAAGGCCAGCCCTAGGTGGATCACTTGAGCAAGTGCCGGAGTTGCGAAATCTTCCAGGATCAAGCCCGCGCCAATCTGAAGAATGGTAAGAACGAGCAGGGCCACGCCGAAGCTCCGAGCACTTGGGGCTTTTTTCCAGGCGTTCCCCAAAAAGATCAAAATCGAAGCGCCCAGGATGGCGGCGTTGAGCCTGTGCCAGGCCAGAAGGGGTAGTCCCTCGCGCACTCGGATGCCCAAAAGAATCTGGATGAATAATAACAGTCCCACAAGTAACAAAAGACCGACAGTGGGTTTGCCCCAAGGTTTGGGAGTGTTCGTGTCAGAGGGGAGGAACCGATGGGCGCGGTCGACTAAAAAAACCAGGAGGGCGACCAAGAGGAGTGCCGTGACCATGTGCAGACTCACCGCGTAGGGGGCCAGAAAGGTTCCGACAACGTTTTTTCCCAACCAGGCTTCCCAGGCGATGAGAATCAGGATGCCGAGGGCACTGAGGGTGAACGAGGGTTTTTGGCGCCAAAGGGTCAGGGAAACCCCTAGAAGGGCCAAGACACCCAACCCGGCCAGGACACCCATCAATCGGTTAGTGTATTCTATCCAGGTTTTCGCGGCGTCAAAAACTGCGGGGTGGCCTTCCACGGCCCATCGTGAGGCGTAGTCCTTGGGAAGCTGGGCCACCGATGTGGGCGGAACCAGCTGGCCATAGCAGAGCGGCCAATCAGGGCACCCCATGCCCGAACCCGTCGCCCGAACGGTGCCTCCCGCCAAAACCACCAGGTAGACCAGAACAAGGGCCGCCCAGGCGGTGAGCCGAACAAGACGTGCCTTTTTGGCCGATAGAGGCGGACGTTTTTTTGATTCCATAGAACGATTCTAACACCGGGGGGGCTTTATGGGAAGAAGTGTTCTGAAAGCTCGAGGGCTGATTTTTTCATAGACGAGCTGGACAAACGGCCTTTAAAGCCGCAAATTTGTTCCGTATGAAAAACGGACTGTTTCTGGTGATTTTTCTTGTTCTGACTTCTTCCCTTTGGGCGATCGGCGGCTGGGTGGATGATTCCTGGCGGTCCTACACAGCACGCTCGAAGGCTCAGGAAACCAACCTCGTCCTGGCCGAGTTCAAAAACAACGATGGTCAGGTGAAAACCTGGGGAGTTTTTCGACGCCGTCTTCCCGACGGTTCTGAGGCTGTTTGGGTGGCAACGGGTGACTTAAAAGAAGGAGTCTGGCGAGCCGGCTGGGTGGAGTTGGCCCCTGACCCCGAGGGATTTCACCTTCAGGCCTCAGGCCAGCTTCGGGCTGTTTTGACTT
The DNA here is from genome assembly GCA_013043995.1 of Spirochaetales bacterium. Classification (GTDB taxonomy): domain Bacteria; phylum Spirochaetota; class Spirochaetia; order JABEVK01; family JABEVK01; genus JABEVK01. Next base: position 1,801 of record JABEVL010000126.1, read on the forward strand.
TTGCGAAGGCCGTCGCTTCCTTGAGTTCAGAAAAACCCACAGACCTGCTTGAATGGTCTTTTGCCGGACCTGTGAAGAAAGCTGACCGTGCCGACCGGGAGCTTTTCAGCCGTTGTTTTGCAGACTTTCAGGAATGGTCGGCGAGCTTTTGACCTGCCGACCTGCCTTAGGGGTGAGCCGCTGGTGCGGGCTTTGCCGAAGGCGGCTCGGTCGTGGGGGCCTTTGCCGGTGCGGGGAGGACCGGAGGCGTTTCCCAACGGGCTACTCTAAACCCAATGCTGGCATCCTGATCCCAGGGAAAGGCGTTGCTTCGGTTGTTGAGATTGAGGTAGGTCACGGGAGTTTCCCAACTTCCGCCCTTCAGAACACGCAAAGAGCCTAAGCGGGGCCCAGCGGGGTCGTTTCCGCCGGCAAGAGTTTCGCTGTACCAGTCCCAGCACCATTCCCACACGTTTCCGCTCATGTCCGAAAGACCCAGTTCATTGGGCTTTTTTGTCCCCACGGGGTGAGTGGTATTTTTGCTGTTGTCCTTGTACCAGGCGACCTCGTCAGGGGCGTTGCTGCCGGGAAAAAGTGTCTTTTGAGTCAGGGTACCTCCCCGGGCGGCAAACTCGTACTCGGCTTCGGTCGGAAGCCTGTAACCGTTGGCTTGCCGGTTCCAGGTAACGGTGCGGCCGTTCAGGACGTAGGCGGGTGTGAGTTCTTCAAGTTCGCTGAGCTTGTTGCAAAAGATCACCGCGTCGTACCAGCTGACGTTTTCAACGGGGAGGGTGGCGCCCTTGAAATGGCTGGGGTTGAAACCCATCACTTTTTGAAACTGCGCTTGGGTAACAGGAGTTTTGCCCAGACTGAAGGCGCTGACGGTCGTGCCGATCTTTCCGCTCATGGCGAAATCCCCGCCAGAAACTTTGACCATAGGAAGAGTTTCCTGGGCGCCCATGTTCCAGGTCAAAGCGCAGAAAAAGGTCAAAAAGAGGGAAAATTTCCCACGGGAAAGCATCTTCATCATCGCCCAACTCCAGCGTTTCTTTAAAACGGCGGGTCAAGTCTCTTTTTCTTACAGGTTCTTGTCAAGCCTTCAAAAAAGGCCTTGGTGATTTACAGTTTCACAATGCGTTCAGGCTAAAAACTGGATGAGGGTGAAAAGATAGTTCAAGTCGGCTTTTTTGAGGACCGTGCGCGTCAACCTGCCGTCAAAAATTCGCCTTGTCTCGTACTCGTAGGCGACCTTGCTCGACAGGGGCTTTTGAAGGTCAGCCCAATGGATCAGACGGATCTTCTTGGACGTGATTTCAATTCCGGTCAGACCGCCTCGGCCCAGGATCGTCCCCGAATTGAAAAGACAGGGCAAAAGAAACTCGCGGTTATAGAGCTGATTCGGCAGGTCCTGCACGTTCGCCTTGCGGTGTTTTTCCCAATCAAGGCGGGTAAAGCGGATCATCGAAGCGAGGTTTTTTTTGAGTCCTGAGCTTGCGCGGGCGTAGCGGCGGCACAAAACGTCCAGACGAGCCTCAAGGCTGGCCGATTTGGAGCGTGATTCAAAAAGAGGGCGGTGCGTGTGGCCGATGACGGCCAAAAGATTTTTTTCTTTGGCAAAAGCGTAAACCCGCCGTTCAATCTCGTAGCGGGCTTTTTTGTGGTAAGCCGGGGAAAGGTTTTTGATCCCCAAGGGGTTGGCAAACATCCTCAAAAGGGCACCCAGAAAAAAGTTGTAGCGTCCGCTGTTGATCCGACCAGCCTGGTGCCCGTGCAGGAAAAAAATTTCACCTTCGGGTGTCGAAAGGGTCAACGACGAAAGGATCGGGTAGGGAGAGTCCTTCTGTTCGCGGGCCGGATCGTGGTTGCCCTCCAACTTAAAAAGACGGCCTTCGGCGTGAAACTGGTCAAAAACGTCGTATGCTTTTTTCCAGTACTTTTTGATGTCGCCCAGACGGAAACGCAAAATCTCCTCAACGTCCCCGTTCAGGAGAAGTTTGAACTTTCTGGGGAAGTAGTAGGTTGTTAAGGCAGAAAGGAACAGTTCGGCGTTCCGATGAAAGTCGTCCAACCTGCTGCCGTCACCCATGTGCAAATCGCTGAAAACAACCCACTTGTCGCCGGGTTCAAGAGGGACCCTGAGCGAGTATTCCCAAAGATTCTCCAGGGCCTGCGGTGTTGAAATTCTGATCATGGCGTATTTTGGTCAGCCAATGGAAAGCGTACAAGCTCCAGAAGTTCTTTTGGAAGATATTTCATGAAAAACTCATCCAAGGACTCAGGCCCGGCTTTCGACCATCTCGCTGGTGGGGTAAAAGCGGATGGCCGGGTTGTCGGTTTTCATTCGGCCGAGCAGCCAAGGATTTTCAGCAAGGAAAATCGGATTTCCACGAACGTCCATCAGGATCTTGTGCGCGTAGCGGTCCAAAAAGGATTGCAGGGCTTTTTTGTCGTCGCTCGCGAACCAGTTGCAAAGGGTGTACTCGACGGGTTCGTAGCGGCAAGAGGCCCCGTATTCGTGTTCCAAACGGTACTGCAAAACGTCGAGCTGGAGCTGTCCGACAACCCCCAAAACCCGTGTGTTCTGGTTGTGGGGTTTTGTGAAAACCTGGACCACACCTTCTTCGGCCAGCTGATCAAGACCCTTGTGATACTGCTTGGCCTTCATGGGGTCGCCGTTGGTGATGGTACGAAAGATCTGGGGAGCAAAGCTCGGAATGCCCTGGAAGTGCAGGTCCTCGCCTTCGGTGAGGGTGTCGCCGATCTTGAAGGTCCCCGTGTCGTGAATGCCGACGATATCTCCCGGCCATGCCTCGTCGATAATGTCCCTGTTTTGGGCCATAAAAGCCGTGGGGTTGGCCGTTCTGAAAGGTTTGCCGCCCCGGACATGCCAGTACTGCCGGTTCCTTTCAAAATGCCCGGAACAGATACGCAGAAAGGCTACTCGATCTCGGTGCTTGGGGTCGAGGTTGGCGTGGATTTTAAAAATAAATCCGCTGAACTTGGGTTCTTCGGGCAGGACGGTTCTTTCGGCCGCGTGTTTGGGTTGGGGGATGGGGGCCAGTTTTACAAGGTTGTCCAACAGTTCTCGCACCCCGAAGTTATTGAGGGCCGAGCCAAAAAACACGGGTGTCACTAAACCCGCCATGTACTCCTCAAGTTCGAATTGTGGGTAGATCGACCGGATCAGCGCCACATCCTCACGCAGTTTTTTGGCAAGCCAATCCCCGACTTCCGCCTCAAGGCGAGGGTCGTTGATGTCCTGCACGGAGACGACTTCTGTGGGTTTTTCCACCTGGCCAGGCTTGAAAAGATACAGGTTGTTTTCGGTCAGGCTGTAGACCCCCTTAAAGGACTGGCCCTGGCCGATGGGCCAGGTGAGGGGCCGGACCTGGACCGCCAGCTCGCGTTCCACCTCGTCCAAAAGTTCAAGAGGCTCTTTGCCCTCGCGGTCGAGCTTATTCATGAACGTGATGATCGGCGTGGAGCGCATCCGGCATACTTCCATCAAACGGCGCGTTCTTTCCTCGACGCCGTTGACCTAGTCTATGTGTAATAATGCTCCGGCCACCGCCGAGAGCCCCCTGTAGGTGTCTTCACTGAAGTCGGCGTGGCCTGGTGTATCCAGAAGATTGATCGAACGGCCGCCGTAGTTGAAGCCCATGACCGACGAGCTGATCGAAATCCCGCGCTCTTTTTCCATCTCCATAAAATCTGAAACCGCCGCCCGGGTATTCTTTTTGCTTTTAACCGCTCCGGCGATGTGGATAGCGCCCCCGAATAAAAGCAACTTTTCGGTCATGGTTGTTTTACCGGCGTCGGGGTGACTGATGATGGCAAAGGTCAGGCGTTTTTTGATTTCTTGCAGAAGTTCTGTCATGGGTGATTAAACTAGCCCCGGACGCCTGTTTTGCTCAAGCCCCCAAAAAAAAACGCCGGGCAGCACGGGCCGCCGGCGGTTCTCAGAAACTCGAAACGAAAACTTATCGCAGCAGTTGCAAAACCGACTGAGGCTGCTGGTTGGCCTGAGCGAGCATGGCGTTTCCAGCCTGAACCAGGATTTGGTTCTTGGTGTACTTGACCATTTCTTTCGCCATGTCAACGTCACGGATGCGTGATTCGCTGGCTTGCAGGTTTTCGGCGCCGATATTCAGTCCCTTGACAGTGAATTCCAAACGGTTCTGGTAAGCACCCAGATCGGCGCGTTGCTTGCTGACCTTCTGGAGGGCGGCGTCGAAGGTCATGATGGCGCGGTTGGCCTCGTCGGGAGAAGCGAGGGAAATCTTCTTGCCGTCGGACAGGCTTTGGAGTCCCAGGGCGGCGGCCGACATCGTTCCGATGTAGACGCGGATGCGCTGGTCGACGTTGGCACCGATGTGGAAGTACATCGAAGCCGTGACGGTGTTCGTTCCTTCGGAACGGGCGAAAGCACCTGTCAACATATTCAAGCCGTTGAACTGGGCTTGCGAGGCAACGCGGTTCACCTCATCGACAAGTTGGGAAACTTCAACCTGGATCTGCTGGCGATCCTGGGCGGTGTAGATTCCGTTCGACGACTGGACGGCCAGTTCTCTCAAGCGCTGAAGGATGTCCTGAGTTTCCTGAAGGTAGCCTTCTGTCGTTTGGATGAAAGAAATCCCGTCGCCTGCGTTCCGGGAAGCCTGGTTCAAACCGCGAATCTGCGCGCGCATCTTTTCAGAAACGGCCAGACCCGAAGCATCGTCGCCTGCGCGGTTAATGCGGAGCCCCGACGAAAGCTTTTCCATGTCGCTCTGGACGTTCAAAGCTGACTCGTTCTGAACGCGTGCCGCGAACATGGCACTTAGGTTGTGGTTGATAATCATCATTTTCCTCCGTGAAAATGGACTAAAATCTTCGGCCTTGAATCCTTTCGAGGCCGTTACTTTCTAAATCGGAGGAAAATAAAAACGCTTAAGAGAAAAATAAAAAAAGTTCCCCCAGGTGAGGGAACTTTAAACTTCGGGATGGACGGGGCTCGAACCCGCGACCTCCAGCGTGACAGGCTGGCGCTCTAACCAACTGAGCTACCACCCCCGAACTTTTCCCAAAACTCAGATCGAATCGGACGCCGAATCGAGGGAAACTGTCCCGTAGACGAATCGAACGTCCGACCTAGCGCTTAGGAGGCGCTCGCTC
>JABEVL010000127.1 GCA_013043995.1 Spirochaetales bacterium
CGGTAGAGCGGGATGCCCAGGCTGTCGGCAGCGGCCTTGGCGGCGGCCATGGAAACGCCCAGGATGGCGTTGGCACCCAGTTTGCCCTTGTTTTCGGTTCCGTCCAGCTCGATGAGGGTCCTGTCCAGGGCAACTTGGTCCAGGGAATTCATGCCGATGATTTCGTCGGCGATGACCGTGTTGACGTTTTCGACGGCTTTGAGGACGCCTTTGCCTAAAAAGCGGCCCTTGTCGCCGTCCCGCAGTTCAACCGCCTCGTGTTCGCCGGTGGAAGCGCCGGAGGGCACGGCCGCACGGCCGAATCCGCCGTCCTCAAGGTAAATGTCCACTTCGATGGTGGGGTTGCCTCGGGAGTCGAGAATCTCTCTGGCCCGGACTTCTTCTATAATGCTCATCTAGGTCTCCTGTTTGGGGTGTGTTGCCTTATTATCCCGTTTTGGATTGTCTAAGGCAAGCTTGTAAGCCCCCTAGAAACGGTATCCGAGCAATAAATAAAGGTCCCCGGCAAAATTGAAAGGGAAAGTGTTCAGGTCAACGACACTGGTGGAACTTGTGTCCAGGTAAACCTGTTTGCCCAGCATGAAACCTGCGTCGAAGTCAAAGTCATTGACGAGCCATTTCCAGCCAAAACCGCCCATGTAGGGAACCGAATTGTAGGTCGTGGTTGTGGTGGTGGTTGATCCGGAAATCGTCCCTGAATACAGGGCATACCAGTAACCCGAGGCAAACAGAAAGTAGGGACCTTGACGATGTTCCATGGGGTAGATCCTGACGTCGGCAAGACCCTGGAGACCCGTATAGCTGATTCCGCTTCCCCAAAAATTAGGCTGGTAGTTGACGGTACCCCGCAGGCCTAAAGCAAAAAGTCCGTCGCTCCCCAAAGAAACCTCGTAACGGACTGAGTAACTCCCGTAAGAAAGACCCAGAACGTTCAGTTCGATTTCCTGGGCTTTTTTGAGCCCATCATTCGTTTCTATAAAGCTCGTCTGAGCTTCGAGCGCCGCGGCGGCAAACAAAACAAGACCGATAAAAAAGAACTTTTTCACACAAACTCCTTGCAAAAATATGATGAAGTTTGAAGTGCTCAAAGGGTAATGTCAAGTTTTTGGGAGGAGAATTTGTAAAAAGGTCGCCTGTCCGCCCTCAAGGATGGTAGTGGTCTTTCCAGGACCAGTCGATCTCGCGGGAAACTTCCTCGGCAGTTTTTTGACCGTCCAGGTAGCGGCGGGCTCCGTCCTGCATGGCGTAGCGCCAGGTGGGACCAGGGCAGAGGACGAACTCCCAAGGGTCGCTTCCCAAGCGGTCTTCGCTCACGACGATGTCTTGAAAGGCCCGTGGAAGGTTCCCCGTGGGGACGTTGTGAAAGGCCGGCAAAAGTTTGTAATGGTCGGTCCAGACGTGGATGGCCTGGGGGCTGGCAAGAAAATTCAGGAACTCACGGGCGGCTCTTTGCTGGCCGGCGCTGGACTGGGTGGAAATGACGAACGAGGATTCGGCCGTCGAGGCAAATTTGTTGTCGGCGGGGTTGTTGGACCAAGGAAAGGGAAAGGCCCCGATGGAAAACGAGGTGCCCAGGGCTTTTTCAGCTTTTTGAGCCGTCAAGACAAAGTCCTGCTGCTGAAAGACCATGGCCGCTTGACCCGAAGCAAACTCGGCGACTTCCTGGTTCAACCCGTTGTTCACCGCCAGGGGACTCATCTGCTGCGCGTACCATTTTAAAATGCGAAAGAGCTTTTTCTCGTTGACCGCCGATCCCCAGTTTGTTTCCCCGTTATCCATCGCGTTGGCAAACTGGACGACGGCTTCGGCTCCCCTGGCGCCGCCCCAACCTTCGGTGCTGAGCATCGCCGAATGGAGGAATTCCAAAAACTCCCCCAAGGACTGGTTGTCCTTCAAAAGGCTGGCAAAAGGCGTGATTCCGTGGGCCCGTAAAACCTTGGTGACGTTCTGAAGTTCTTTGAAGGTGTGCGGAACGCTGAGGTTGAGGCGATGAAAAAGCGCCCTGTTGTAGAAGACGCCGATGGTGCTGATGGCCGTCGGAAGGGCGATGATCCCCCCTTGGAAAGTGACACCCGAAAGAATGTCGGGGTTGACCTTGTGAACGGTCCGAAGCCGGTTCAAATCAGCCGCGTACCCGTTGATGGCGAGTTCAAAATCCGGGCGGTAAGCCGGGGCCTGGATGATGTCGGGGAGGTTGCCGTAAGCGGCTTCCTGGATGAGCCGGCTTCCGTGGTAGCCGTGGGTCACCAGGGTTCGGATCCGGATGCCGGGGTGCGCTTTTGTAAAGGCCTGGGCCAATTCGCGGAAGGACGAAAGCATTCCTGGTCTGTAGAGAACGATCGTGAGCGTCCGTGCTGAAAGTCCCGAAGCGGCGGCCAGGAGGAGCAGGAAGAACATCGCCAGTTTTCGCCCGCGGGGCGATGAGGATAAGAGATTGATCATTTTTACAGAACCTCGTTAAATTTTATAAATATAAAAGTATCAACATTCATGAAGTAACAAAGAAACGTTATTTTATACGAGTTAAACCATGAAATCAACCCTCAAGCCCCTCGGTGAACTCCTCCATGAACCGCGCCTGTGCTAAAATCTGAGCATGGATTTACCTGAAAACGGTCCCTATTTTCTCAGTGCCGCTTTGATCGACGAGATCCTTTTTGCCATGGAGGATCAGGTCTCCAACGCGGTGCTGGATCTGGAAACGGGAAGGGTCGTGACGTTGGACGCCGAAGACCCTGAAATCGAGGGGACGCTTCTCCCGTTGCCTGCCTGGTCGAGCCTCGACGGGTTTCAGACGATGCGGTCTTTTGTTCAGGAACTGCAGGACCCTTTACTGCGCAGCGAACTGAATGCCATCCTCGATTCCGGTCAAGGCGTGTTCCGCGCATTCAAGGAAACGCTCAAGGCGCAGGGCAGCACCTACCGCAGATGGTTGGTCTACAAACGCAGGGTGATGGAAACAAGACTGCGTTCCTGGGCAGAGGAGTGGGCGGAGCAGGTGGAGTTGTCAAAGGGGCAGGAGGCTTCCGGCGTGGAC
>JABEVL010000128.1 GCA_013043995.1 Spirochaetales bacterium
ATATGGCGACCACCGAGATCCTGCTTTTGGACGAACCGACAAATTACCTCGATCTCGAAGCCAAGGACTGGTTGGAAGCTTTTCTTAAACGCCGCGAAGGAGGCTTTCTGCTGGTTTCGCACGATCGAGGTTTCCTGGACGCCGTGGTCGAGGAGGTTGTCGAAATCCGTGCCGGAAGCCTGAACGTCTTTCAGGGAAATTATTCCACCTATGAGAAAGTTCGAGCCGAGGAAACCGTCCGTCTTCAAGAAGCCTGGAAACGCCAGCAGGTTGAAATTGAACGGCAGGAAGCCTTCATCAACAGGTTCAGGGCCCAGGCAACCAAGGCGTCAGGGGTGCAGAGCCGGATCAAACTGCTTGAAAAGATCGAACGCATCGAGATCCCCGAATCCCAGGCCCAGGTGCATTTCCAGTTCCCTCCGGCGCCGCATTCAGGCCGTGATGTTTTGACGCTTAGAGGGCTCGGCAAGGCTTGGGGCGAACAAAGGATTTTTTCCAACCTCGATCTTGACGTAGAACGGGGGCTCAAGCTGGCCCTTGCCGGACGCAACGGCGCAGGAAAGTCCTCGTTGATGAGAATCCTCGCCGGTATCGATCCGCATTTTGACGGGACGATCCGCTGGGGCACCGACGTGAGCACGGCATACTTTTCCCAAGACCACGAAAAGCACCTGAACCCCGAGCTCACCGTTTTGCAAGAGGTCGAACTTGACGCGCCCAGTGCCCTCTATACCCGGCTTCGTGATCTTTTGGGGGCCTTCCTTTTCCGTGGGGACGATGTCACCAAGAAAACGTCCGTTTTGAGCGGCGGAGAAAAAAACCGTCTCTCCCTGATCAAACTCTTGTTGAGGCCTGCCAACGTTCTTTTGCTGGACGAACCCACCAATCACCTGGACCTTGCGTCCAAGGACGTCCTCCTGGAGGCCCTACAGAGCTTTGAGGGGACGATTTTTGTTGTTTCACACGATAAATACTTTCTTTCACACCTGGTCAACCGTGTCCTTGAACTCTCCCCCGAGGGCCCTCGTCTTCACCTCGGCTGGTCCGACTACGCCCGGCGGCTTGAAACTCAAACGGCGGGACTTTGGACAAACGGCGGGGCTCCCCCAAAGACGACACCTCAGCGGACTTTGGCCCAGGCCAACCGCGAAGATACCAAAAAGCGCCAGGGGCTTCTCCGGCGGCTTGAAAAAGAGGAAACGGCGCTCCTGGAAGAAATCGATCAGCTGGAAACCGAGCACAGGCTCCTGACGAGCGCCTTGAGCGATCCCGCGAACTACACCGAAGGAACGAAAATGCGCCAGATGAAGACCCGGCTCAAGGAACTTGAAGAACTTCAGGCTCTTCGTCACGAAAGTTGGGAGCGAATTGCGCGGGACCTTGAAGCCCTCCGTCAGGAAGCTGCACCTTAAACCGCGGTGCTTCTTTCAGGAGCACGGAGCCGGACAGTCGTTTAAACCTTCAGGAAGCGACTTTCCCTCTTGGCACTTTTTCGGCACAAATCCAAAAGATCGACCACTTCTTTTCCCGCTTGTGACGAAAATGGATTGGCAGCGTTGGGCTGGAGAGCGGCGGGCAAGGTGCCGTAAAAATCCTTGTACTTGCCCTCCAGGGTCGGAAGCCGTTCAATCGTTCCGTCCGAAAGACTGAGAACCGCAAAATTCTCCTTGTCGTCACGGCCAAAACCTTCCTGAGTCGGGAGCTCCCCGTTGAGCAGTCTCGCTTCCTGGGGGTCCATGCCTTTTTTGATGAACGTGCCCTGGGTACCGTGCAAGGCCCAATGGAAGGGACTGGCCCGAACGATCATGCTCGCTTCTAGGTCAACCCAAAGTCCTGGGTAGCTCATGCTCACTCGGAAAGCGTCAACGGCCCTGCTCCCGTCGCGTTGAATTCCCAAGCGGCAGGAAATTGCCTCGGGTCGCCCCCAAAGATTCAGGGCTTGGTCAATCAGGTGACTTCCCAGATCTTCCAGAAGGGTGTCGCCCTCACGGCCCGTTTCTTTCCAGGCCTTTTTCCGCAGAACGTTTGACCAACGGTCGTAACGGATTTCCGCCCTCACCAGCCTCCCCAAACGCCCAGAACTCAAGAGTTCTTGGACCGTCAAAAAATCTCCATCCAAACGGCGGCTATGAAAAACTGTAAGGACCTTCCCCGAGGCTCGGGCTGCGTTTTGCATTTGAAGGGCCTCGGCGGGCGTGTTTGCCATGGGTTTTTCAACAACAACGTTCTTGCCTGCCCGCAGCAGGCCGCAGGTCACCTCAGCATGCAAAGCGTTGGGCAGGCAAACGACGGCCAGGTCCACCTCGGAGGCCCGGGCCAGTTCCTGCCAGGTTGTGTAAATTCGGGCGGCCGGCAACAACTTCCGGGAATCTTCCCCTTTGCGGTCGACAACGGCTGTCACCTCATAACTCTGGGGCAGAGCCTGAAGAAAGGGAAGATGAAAGGTCTTGGCCGAAGAACCAAAGCCCACCAGCCCGACCCGAATTTTGTCCATGTTCATTCCTTTTGCAGAAGAATCAGCGTTAAGTCATCTGCCAGATGACCCGAATGAAGTTTCATATCCCCGCTTTCCGAGTAGCTATACAAAGAACTCACGAGAGCCTGAAGGATCTCGGCGGGTTCTTTCTCTCTTTTTTCAAGAAGAATTTCCTTGACCCGGTCGATTCCGAATTGCTCGGAGGATTCACTTTTGGCTTCGATGAGTCCGTCCGTGTAAAGCAACAGAAAGTCGCCAGGCTCCATGGCGAAACTTCCCAAAGAACCTTCAGAGTTGATGTATTCTGAGATTCCCAGAAAAGCCGTTCGATCAATCATGTCCGAGAGCTCAATGACTTCATTGCGTTCACGGCTATAGAACAGACCGATTTCGTGGGTCCCTGCGTGATAAAATCGTCCATTGAGCTCCACCAACAGGAGTTTGGTCATAAACTTATCACTGCCGATACGATCACGGTTGATTTCGCAGAGCACCCGGTTGATCATGTCGTAAATTTTATCAGGACCCGGTACAACTCCAAACGCAAGCTGACTCTGAACAATCCCGTGCAGGGCAGACATCTCAATCAAGGCCATGATCCCAGAGGGCAAGCCGTGCCCGGAAACATCCCCGATGCTGATAAAATTTCCCAAAGGTGTCCGGATGATGTCAAAAGAATCTCCCCCTACCTCTGTTGCCGTCTCAGAATGGGTCGCAATTTTGTAACCGGGCAAATTGGGATTCTTGGGCAGAATTGAACTTTGAATATTTCGGGCAATATCCATTTCCTGAGCTAGGCGATAGGAACTGAGTTCAAGCTCCCTCGCAATCTTCTCTTGCCGAATTTTTTCTTTGATCCCTCGGTAGGTGGCAGAAAGTTCCTTGCGAATTTCACGAAAGGGAAAAGGCGGATGATCTTCCGCTTCCACGACTAAGAGAGCAACATCATCTTTTTCAGCACTGAGGGCGTACCACAGAAATTGATCTGTACCGAGATGAAGCAAACCCAATCGCTTTTCAAGGGGCATGGCGTCCAGGAGTTTTTGAACCCCCTTCTCTAACCCGTATTTGGTGGCTTTGTTCCAGTATTTTGAAAAACGAACTTCGGGTTGGCCTTCCTCGCCATGAAACAGAAAGAAAGCATTCGGAAGGCCGCAAAAGTTCGCCACGACTTTCAAAGAACGTTCGAAAAGAATTTCGGGTCGGGTCACATTGTTATGAAATTGATTGAACTTATTTTCTACAGCCTGACGGATCATGTAAGGCGAGTTATTGAGGATATTATGAACTTCGTCAATTTCAATCTCGGTGACTTTTCCTGAATAGATCACCTTCCCGCTTCGCAAAAGAACCACGTCATCACACAGGTCAAAAATCTGGCTTGGTGTTTCAGGAACGAGCAGGATTCCTTTGTTTTGACTTTTTAATTCGGCGAGCTTTTCTGAAAACTTCTGATACTGTTCCAGGGACAAATTGGCAAAACAATCCCGAAGAAGGAGAAAATCCGCGTCTATCAGAAAAAATAGAACAAGGGATAGAACCTGCCGCTCAGCAATGGATAATTTTGAAACATGGGTTTCCAGTGAGAATTTGAGCCCAAATTCCTGGACCGTCGGACGGACTTTGGCGATCAACTTATCGAGGTGAACAACACGTCTCCCCTTCCGGGCTAATCCAACCAACAAATTGTCCAGAATGCTGAGGTTTGAAAAAAGCCGTTCCGAACCAGGAATCATCTGGATTCCATGATTCCCCCATCCTTTCTTATTTAAAGTGAGAGCCTTGCCGTTGAGCTCAAGCACACCCGCATCTGGTTTATCCTGACCAGAAAGGACATCAAGCAAGGTTGTCGTTTCGATTTTATCCAGGCTTAAAACACCCAAAACCTTACCAGGGACTAAAGACAGATGAACATTTTTCAAAACAGCCGAATTCTTGCGGATCTTCGAAAGGTTGCGTGCTTGAAGCATAATTTCCTCACTCCGGGGGCTTCTGGAGAAGCCCCCCGATGATCAACGGCGTTTTTTGGAAGCGATGTCAAACCAGACGGCCAAGGTCAGAATCAAACCCTTGATGATGTACTGGTACTGGATATCCAGTCCCAACAGCAACATTCCGTTGTTGAGTGATCCCATGAACAAGGCCCCGATGATCGCTCCGATGATCGTTCCTTCACCACCGAGAGTCGAGGTTCCGCCTACGACGACAGCGGCAATGGTGTCGAGTTCCCAAAGGTTACCCGCAGCGGGTGAGGCACTCGCCATACGTCCTGTGAACACCAGGCCCGCGATGGAGGCCAGGGTTCCCATGATGACAAAAACCCACATCGTCCGCGCTCGGATGTTGATGCCCGAGAGTTTTGCCGCTTCCTTATTGCCACCGATGGCGTAAACGTGTCGCCCAAAAACCGTTTTGGTTGTGATAAACACAAAGAGCAATGTGAGCAGGATCAGGAAAAGAAAGGCGTAGGAAATGCCGACGTAAAAGGTTTGAATCGCAAAAATGCCTGCAATCAGTGCCGAAACCAGGATGATCTTGCCAAGTTGAAGAAACCACGGCAGAACCTCAAACCCAAATTTGACGCGGTTTGCTCGGTTCCGCAACTCGTAAACCCAGTACAGGACGATGGCGGCGATTCCCAAAAGCATAGACAGGTCGTGGAAAGGCACATCTTTCCCGACAACCCCTTTCATGAAAAGCTGCGGTAGGAATCCCGAACCAAATTGATAGATCGCACCGTGCTGCACAGGGACCGTCTGACCGTTTTTGACGGACAAAAGGATGAACCCGTGGAACATGAGGAACGAACCCAAGGTGACGATGAACGCTGGAAGTCCTCGGTAGGCAACCCAAAAACCTTGCCACAGGCCCGTTACGATTCCCAGCGAAAGAGCAAGAGCGATGGCCGCCCAGATGTTCCAATGCCAACTGGTCCAGGCCAAGGCCGCCAATGCGCCGGCCGTTCCCCCCAACCAGCCTACAGACAGGTCGATGTGACCCGCCACCATGATCAAAACCATACCAACGGCCAGAATGGCGATATAGACATTTTGGCCTAAAAGGTTGGACAGGTTTCTGGGGGTAATAAATTCTCCCCCGGAAAGAATCTGAAAGATCAACCAGACGGCAATCAGGGCAATAAACATCGCATATTGATTGATGTTGCTTTTAAAGCCTGTAATCAGAATCTGACTAACGCTTCTTTTTCGGGTCTCCATTTCTACTTACCTCCCGTGGCAAAGTACATACATCGTTCCTGCGTGGCTTCTTGCCACGGCAAATCTCCAGTCAAACGGCCTTGGTGAATGACAATGACACGATCGCTCATGCCCAAGACCTCCGGCAGTTCCGAACTGATCAGCACGATCGCAACGCCATTATCCACCAGTTCATTCATAAGGTTGTAAATCTCAAACTTTGCCCCCACGTCGATTCCGCGCGTGGGTTCGTCCAAAACAAGGATCTTGGGGTCCGTCATCAACCACTTGCCGATAACAACTTTTTGCTGGTTGCCGCCTGAAAGATTCTTGACCTTCTGTTCGATCGAAGGGGTCTTGATCTGAAGCTGTTTGACGTAATGGTTGGTGATGCGCACCTCTTTCAGGTAGTTGATGATCCCAGCTTTCGCCACTTGCTTGTCAAAACCTTCCATCACGCCGTAGTCCGAAATTCTTTCAAGGCTTGATAGGGTGGTGTTGGCAAGAATGTCCATTCCCAGGACCAAACCCTTCTCTTTTCTGTCTTCAGAAAGGTAGGTAAAGCCTGCTTGAATGGCTTCCCGAGGCGAATGGATCTGAACGGGTTTCCCTTCGATCAGAATTTCTCCCGAGATTTCTCTTCCCCAACTTCTTCCAAAAAGACTCAAAAAGAGCTCGGTTCGTCCAGCACCCATGAGTCCTGCCACGCCCAGAATTTCACCTTTTTTGATTTGAAAACTGACGTTATCAATAACTTTTTTTTCAATCAGATCCGGATGGTAAACCGTCCAGTTTTTCACTTCCATAACGACATCCCCCGCCTTGTGTTCTTTTCGGGGGTAGCGGCTAGTAAGTTTTCGACCAACCATCAGGTTGATCATTTTTTCTTCCGTCATGCCGCCGTCATCGTGAACGCTCTGTGAGTGAATCGAATGGCCGTCCCTCAAAACTGTAACAGAGTCCGCGATTTCGAGGACTTCTTCGAGCTTGTGCGAAATGTAGATGCAGGTGACCCCGCGTTTTTTCAGCTCCCTCAGGATGTTGAGAAGATTTTCACTATCAGCCTCGTTCAGCGCCGCCGTAGGCTCGTCAAGGACCAAGATTTTGGCGTCTTTTGACAGGGCTTTTGCAATCTCAATGAGCTGCTGCTGACCAACGCCGAGGTTGATCAGTTTGGTTTCCGGCGAGATTTTCAGTCCCACTTCGTCCAGATATTTTTGGGTTTGAACGAAAACGTCCTCCCAATTGATAATTCCGTTCTTTGCGATCTCATTTCCCAAGAACAAATTCTCAGCGACATTCAAAAGACGCACCAAAGCCAATTCTTGGTAAATAACAACGATTCCTTTATGTTCGCTATCACGGATATTTTTAAATTGAACTTCTTCACCATTGACCAAAATCTGCCCAGTATAGGTTCCGTAAGGATGAACCCCGCTCAGAACTTTCATTAAAGTCGACTTGCCAGCACCGTTTTCGCCAACCAGGGCGTGAATTTCCCCACGTTTGACGCGAAAGCTGACATCGTCGAGGGCCTTGACTCCGGGAAACTCTTTAGAAATGTTGACCATCTCAAATACGAAATCACTCATATAACCCTCGTTCAAAGACCAGAGACCAACTCCGGCCAGAAAAAAAGCGGCGACCGAAGCCGCCGCTTTCACGACGAAATTCTACCGGAGATTTTACACTCCGTCAGAAAGCCTATTGCAGGTCAGTTGCTTTGACGTAGCCGCTCTTGACGACGTCTTGGATGTTGGCCTTGGTGATCGCTTCAGGAGTCAGCAACAAGGACGGAACGTCAAAGGTTCCGTTGTTGACGGTCTGATTCGCCGAAACGCCATCGTAGGTGATCGAAGCAACGGGTTGTCCCTGAGCCAAAGCAATGGCAGCCTGAACAGAAGCGTCGGCTTCTTTGCGGTTGTCTTTGAAAACGGTCATGCCCTGGGTACCGGCCATAATTCTCTTCAAGCCAGCGATTTCGGCGTCTTGTCCCGTCACAGCGACTTTGCCGGCGAGTTTTTGCTCGTTCAGAGCCTGGATCGCACCACCCGCCGTTCCATCGTTAGGAGCAAGGATGGCGTTCACTTTGTTCTTGTTGGCGGTCAAAGCTTGTTCGACGATCGTCAAAGCGTTTGAAGGCAACCAGTTGGCGACAGCCTGGTCGGCGACGATCTTGATGTCGCCTTTGTCAACCAGAGGCTGAATGATCTTCATAGCACCGGCTTTGAAGAGCTTGGCGTTGTTATCGCCAGGATCGCCGGACATGATGATGTAGTTGCCCTTGGGCACAGCTTTGGTCAGCCATTCGCCCTGAAGTTCACCAACTTTCTCGTTATCAAAAGAAACGTAGAGAGCGATGTTTTTGGTATCCAGGATCAGCCGGTCGTAAGAGACGACAGGAACCTTGGCGGCGGCAGCTTTGTCAGCCATCGAAGCGGCGGTGGTGGCGTCAGCAGGAGCAAGAATGAGGGCCTGAATGCCCTGGCTCAGAAGCGACTCGACCTGGTTAGCCTGTTGAGCGGCGTCTGCATCGGCAGACAGGACTTTCAGCTCTACTCCAGCAGCGGCGGCGGCGGCGATCATAGCCTGGCGGCCTTTAACCCAGACAGCTTCGCGCTGGGTGGGGAGCGATGCTCCAATGACAATTTTCTTCGGGCCGGTGGCCTGAGGGGCGCAACTCGTCAAAGCCAGGGCGGCTACAACGGCGGCAACAACGGAAAAAGAAAGAATCTTTTTCATAGTTCCTCCAAGGGAAAGGATTTTGTTGGAATTAGTTCCAACACTCCCATGTTACCCCGGTTTTTTCATCCCGTAAGCAGGAACCTTTTGTCATTATCTGACTTTTTGAGAATCAAAACCCCTCAGAGTCTCTTTTTAGAGGGACTTTTATTACATCAAGAAAAGTCAGCTAAGGACGTCTATAGATTTCATTTTCCCGATGGAACCCTCCTTTAACGATGACCGACATCATGTTTGAGGCGTTCACAGCGATCGGTTCAAGTTTGACGTAGGGGACTTCAAAGCTTCCGTCGTTGATGAACTGCGTAATTCCCAAAGCCTGATGTTGGGCCAGCAGGATCGCGTAATGCGCGGCGCTTTTGGCTAAATTGGCAATCGGTTTATAAACGGTCATGGTTTGGGTTCCTTCGACGATCCTTTGACAAGCCGCCAAATCGGCGTCCATCCCCACCACGCTCACATGGTCGAGGATACCATTTTGAGAGAGCACCCGAACGATCGGTTCGGCCAAAAGGTCATCAGCAGCTATCACGCCGTCGAGCTCCCCCACCTTGGGCAAAGCCAAACGAAAAGCTTTTTCGGCCTCATTTGAACTCCAGGCATGGAGCCAAATTTCATCCAAAATCTGAACTTGGCCCTTTTGAACCAAGGGGTCAAGAACGCGGTGGTAGCCCACGTTCATCAACGTAGCATTATTGTCGCTTCGGGCACCGTTGACGATAACAAGGCGAATAGGTTTGCGTTTTCTGAGCTGATGAACGAGGGCTTGTGCCATTAAAACCCCGCTTTTAATGTTATCATAAGAGATATAGAGATCGGCTTTACCATTTAAGACAAGTCTATCGTAAGAGATCACGGGAATGCCGCTATCATGCACCTGACGAATCACCGGTCCCAATTTTTTGCTGTCCGTGGCCACAACAACAAGGACGTCGATTCCCTGTCTGACCAAGGAACCAATTTGGGCGACTTGAGTATCCTCATCCTCGTTGGCAACCTCAACGATCACCTGGGCTCCCAGGGACTCGGCGGTTGAAACAAAGATATCGCGGTCCCTGATCCACCGTTCAACGACAAAACTGTCCATGGCTAGGCCGATTTTAATTTTCTTTTCTGGCGCGGCTCCGTTATTTTGCTGAACCTGACAGCCCACGAGCGCCGTTGTCAAAAGCACAGCCTGGAACAAGATTTTCCAACTCATGATGATCCTCTTTTACCGTCTGCAAAGTCTCCTGGAGGTACTCCTTCCCACTTTTTAAAGAGCCGCGAAAAATAATTGGCATCGGCGTATCCCAAAGATGCGGCTGTTTCTTTGACCGAAGCGCCTTCCCGCAAAAGTTCCCGCGCTTTACTCATTCTCAAACGCGTCAGAACGTCGACAAAACTTTCTCCCCGCTCCTGTGTAAAAAGCCGGCTCAGGTACTGGGCGTGAACCCCGACGGCTTGCGCGGCGTCCTCGAGTGAAATTGCTTTCTGAAAATTCTCGCGTAAAAACCTCATGGCGCGGTCAACGACGGGAGAGAAGCCCGGCGCCGGTTGATGCCTCCGCGTCCATCGTAGGAAAAATTTTTTGAAAACTTCACGCGCTTGTTCGGATCCCAAATCCTCCAAAGCCTTGGAGACAGCTAAAACCTCAGCTTCTGGAACGTAAACGTCTTCTTCAACGCCTTTTTGGTGGGTGACAACCGTCACCATTTCGCGGGCCAATACACCCAGGGGGCGCTCCGGGGTTGCGGAGGCTTCTAGGGCCGTCCAAAATGGAACGACAAGTGCACCCACTCGATCGGCATCGCCGACCTGGAGCGCACGTAAAAGGGCTTTTTCTAAAATAAAAGGGAATTTCCCTGACTCGTTGGAAATATTTTCATTCTCGGCGAGCCCCCATTTTCCCCAGGGCACATTTTCAAGGTTCAACAAAGCTTGCTGATACGATAAGGAAAGCCGATCAAGACCCTGAGGTTTCCCGACGGCAGCCCGCCACTGGACCCAAGCCGGTGGGGGAGGAAATTTCTGCCACGGCGCCTCTTCATCGTTCAGCGGAAGAAAGACAGCAAAGCGGTTTTCGATCCATGAACCCAAGGCGCATTTTTGTTTAAACTTCAGGTTTTCTTGCCAAACTTCAAAATCTTTCTCCAGGTCCTTGCCTTCCAGGGACCTCCACTCCATCCATACAACGCAACCCGCCGCCGTTTCCAGACCCAAAAGTCTCAACAAGGCTTCGGCATCTTTAGAAGTGCAGGAGTACGCGAGCTGAAAAAGGAGCGTCTGTTCCAAGTAACGCGCCGCTTCCTGACGCCAATCCCTGTAACTGATTTCACGACGTTGTTGAGCCCTCCTCTCCTGCAAAACTAGGTATACTCGGTTCAAGACTTCCAAAAGAGCGTCTTTCGAAACGGGCTTCAAGAGGTATTCTTGTACGCCCAAACTGATGGCTTCCTTGGCGATCTCAAAGCGTTCATACGCTGTGACAAGAATAAAAAGGGTCTGTGGTGATAGGGATTTCAGTTCACGAATCGCGTCAATCCCTGACATCCCAGGCATTTTGACGTCCATCAAGACTATGTCAGGATGTTGGAGGCGGACAATTTCTATAGCTTCACGTCCTGTTGAAGCCGTGAGGCACTCAATGTCAGGGAATTGACGTGAAATGAGGTACTGCAAACCTTCGAGAACGGGCTGTTCATCGTCAACAATGAGAACTTTATCCATAGAAATCCGCCGAGGCCGAACTTAAAAGCAACGTTATTCGTGTTCCCACCCCCAGCGTGCTTTCGACCTGCACGGCGTCGCGGCGGTCATAAAAAAGCCGCAAGCGGTGGATGACGTTGCCAAGCCCAATACCCGTCGAGTGCCCCCCAAAATCGTTTAGACCGACATCGTCGTCCAGGTACTGCTGAAGAACCTTCGGGTCCATTCCTTCTCCATCGTCGGCAAGAACCACAGAATACTCACCCTGAAGAGTTTTGAAAACCTTGATCGAGATCGTTCCCCCAGCCTCCCGAGATTGGAAGCCATGGAGGATTGAGTTTTCAACGAGGGGCTGCAAAGTCATCGGCGGGATCAGTACGGGCAGAGGCGCGTTAACTCCTTCCAAGACAAAGCGGATACGATCGCCGAAACGTATCCTTGCGACGTAGATGTAATTGGCAAGACTTTCAAATTCTTCAGCCAGACTTACCGGTTGATCCAGTTTTCTTATGTTATGCCTCATGAGCTTTGCCAAACTTTGAAGAAATCCTCCGGTACGGGGTGCGTCTTCGATTAAAGCCAATTGACCGGCGGCATTGAGGGTGTTGAAAAGAAAATGGGGGTTGATCTGAGCTTGAAGTGCTTGAAACTCGGCGTTTTTTAAAAGGGTTTTCATCCTCAGATTTTCTTTTTCTACCTGGGCCGCTCGTTGAATCTCTTCAATGTTTCTCATGATGGAAAGGCGCATCTTGTGAAATGCTTCGGTCAACCGGCCCGTTTCGCCCAGGCTGGGCGGAGGCAGCTGAACCAGGTAGTTGCCACGTGCAATTTCCATTGCCGCCAATGCCAAGGAATCCAAGGGTTCTGTAAGTCTGCGGGAAAACCAAAAGCTGATCAGAACGGCCAAAGAAAGCAGGGTTGTCAACATCACAACGTTCGTAAGCTGCAAGAAACCCAGGAGTTTGTAAGCCTGGGAGGCTTGTAAAAGGTTAGAACGGAATTCTTCCAAGCTGAGTTGATCGACCTCTTCTTTTAAAAAACCAGATATTTTTTCACTTTGTTCGTAGTCCTTGGAATATCGAGCCTCTTCTCGCCCTCTTTTCGCGTCCACAGATAACTGGCACGTTCGTAAAAACTCTTCTCCCAAGCCATAAAGGTTTCGACGCATTCCCCTGCTTGTCACGGAAACAGAAGGAAGGGCGACTTCTTGTTTCAAATCATCCCTGAGTACGTCTGCAAGTCTGTTGAAGCGCAGCAAACTATCGCTTCCCTTGAAAGCCAGGTAGGACTCGATCGAACTTGAAATATCATCAACCAGAGTGTCGATGTCCAACAGGAGTTTTTGTCCCTGATAGACTTCCCACACTCCCCGCAGCATCCCTTGGGCGTTAAATTGACTGTAAAAACTGACTGCTCCTAAAAGAGTAACCGTGCCCAAGGAAAAAACCAGCACCCGCCGTCTTATAGAGCCGAACCAAACGAAAAAAGATCTCATGGCAAGTGTTGACCTGCCAAATAACCATGTACAGGAACAGCTCTGTACGAGGAAACGGGTTTACCTTGTAGGATGGCAGACATCGTCGACATGGCTTCTTCTCCCAAACGCACGGGATCTCTCAAAATCAAGGCTTGGATAACTTTTTGTTTCAATGCCTCTTGAAGCTCTTTGTCCTCACCTACTGCCACTAGGCGAATTTTTTTAACGCGGTTCGCCTCAACCACAACTTGCAAGGCACTTAATGAATCCTTGGGATTTGTTGTGATTAAAACATTGAGAAGGGGATCGTCGTGCATAATTTGCCAAACGAGTTCTTCCCCGGCAAAACGCCCTGGCGGAGAAATCCTCTCTTCAAAACTGAAATCCGACAAGGACATCTCAAGTCCATCTGAAAGTCCATTTACAAAAAGACTCGACTGTACTGTTTGTTTTGTTTGATCTGATTGACTAAGGAGAATCCCCGCATGAATCGATGAAATCTTTAAGGACTTAATTAATCTTCCCGCCTCCAAACCCAACTGATACGAGCTAGGACCGACAAATGCACGTCGATGGGATTGGGGAACATCATTTTGAATGAGAACCACCGGAATATTTCGTTTTTCCGCCTGATCGATGGCGGCTGTAATCTTGGGATCTTCCGAGGGCAAAAGAAGGACACCGGCAATCCTTGCCATGGTCAAACGTTCCAAATTGAGAGACTGACTCCCTTCGGCAATACCGTAACGGTAAATCTCAAGGTCAATGTGATCCTTCACAGCCTTCTGATGGATGCCAACCAACAGATCCTTGAGAAAAGTATCCCGGGAGTCCGGTAGTAAAACAGCAATGTAGGGTCGCGCTGGTGAAGAGGATGTCTCTGACGCAGAATCCCACTCGGGTTTTACCCCAAGCAAAAAACTCACTGAAAGAACAGCTGAAACCAAAAAAGCTATAAAAAGGATGAAAAGAAGGACAATAAAAAGAGGCTTCACATCTTTACCAACGGTTCGGAAGTATAAGCTATAAAATTTAAGTGGTAAAGGGTGAAAAAAAGAGCCTGGCAACGACCTACTTTCCCGCGATAGCAGTATCATCGGCGCTGGAGAG
>JABEVL010000129.1 GCA_013043995.1 Spirochaetales bacterium
CCCCTGAACCCGTTCCCTCGGCCCCCGCTCAGACGCTTCCTGCATTGGGTTTGGCTCCCCCCTTGGCTGCGTCAGGATGGAGCAATCGTCCTGAATTCTTGAGGGGCCCCGTTCTTGGAAGGGTTCAGCGGGTGAGCGAATTAAAAGGAAAACCCTACGTCCAGCTGGCGGCTTTTTCCGAGGCTTCGTCACTGGTGGACGCCCTGACCACCATCAAGTCCTTTGTGCCACTCACCGTGATTACGGGGGGCAAGGGAAAGAAGTCTTACATCCTTGTGGCACAAGCCGATAAAAGCCAACTTGGAGTTCTGCTTTTGCTGTTTCGAGCGCAAGGTTATACAACAGCCTATGTTGTCAAGGGTTAGTTGTTCTTGGACTGGATTTTTAATCCGACGACGGGACGCTGAGTTTCACGAGCCCGCAGGAGGGCCCGTTCGGCCTCGGCAAAAAGCTCCTTGGTCGTCAGGGTTCGGCCTGCTCTTGAACTCAAACCGGCAAAAATCCCGGCGTCCTTCCTCTGGTGCGCAAAATCTCCCACAAGGTTGAGGGCCGTCTCCAAGGATTTTCCTTTGAGAATGACCACCCAGCGTGAAGGATGATCTTCGATGACTTCTGCAGAATCTTTAAAGAAGTTGCGCAAGGCGAAGGTCAGGACCGCCGGGTCAGCGTTTTCTGCCGAAACCGTGACAAGGGCGAGAGAAAGCTCACCGCTGGTCTGCGGCTCTTCAAACTCTCCTGCTTGAGGCGTCGGGGTTTCCTCTTCCAAATGATGTTCTCGCCAGGTTTCAGGTTCGGGGCTTTTCGGGAAGGTTGCAACTTCAGGGACGTCGGCAAAAGCGCCGTCGAGGTCCCGAAGGTTTTCGAGGTCTTCCAGACTTCTTAAATTGTTGAAGTTTTCACCGGGGGGATCCTGGGGAACCGGCTCGGGTTCATTCACTGCGGTCTTGGCTTCGGGAAAGAGCGTCGTCAGGACAAGAAGGATCGAGGTGAGGGTCATGAGACCCACAAGAAAAAACCCCAAAATCTTGAGTAAATTAAAAAGATCATCGTTCCCGTAAAAAACGTAAAGCCCTTCAAGGGAATAATTCAGAGTTCCTGGAAAGGAAAAAGAAACCTGGGCGATCTTTTCGGTGGCGGGGTTTGCTCTCCAATTGGGCGGAGCGATGTACTGTGCCGCCTGAACTCGGGTCGGGAAGGGGGTCGGAGGAGGGGGGCCCCAGTAGTATTCGACACCCTTCGAAACTGAAGAAAGCTCAATCAGTTTCCAGCGTGGATCGACGAACAGCTCCGACTTCAGGACCCGGCTGACGTCACTCACCTTGAGGTTCCCTTGAGATTTTTCAAGCTGAACAAGACTAGCCGAGGCTTGAGCCAGCTCCGCCTGACTTTTTTCTTCGTTGAATTGAAGTTTGTTCTGCCAGTCCAGGACACCCCAAACTACAAGAGCCGCAAGACCCAGGAGTACAAGCACCGTGTAAACGCGCGTTACAAAGGAATTCATGATGTTATTATAGTCGAGGATTTCGCGCTGGTCTTCAAATTTTACCAAGTATTTCAAGGGCAAAACGCCTGCTTTCCTGGGCAAGTTCCTTCCAACCGGCTTGCTGAAGGGTCTTTTTTTTCGTTTTAAGCCAAACCGCGTGGGGCCAAAGGGCCCGCCAGCCTTGACGCTGCTCTGGACCCAAGCCCGTTTCAAACTCCTGAAACGTCCTGAAACTTGTAAAATCCAGGTCCGACCAGAGGTGAAGGAGCCGTTCTTTAAAACGGGGCCACCTTCCGCGGGTATCGGGGTTTTCCCAGGTTTCTTTTTGAAAGGGAAGCGGGGCGGGGTGGGAAAATTTGAGTTCAAGGCCGGGACCCGCCCACGGTAAGACTTCGAGGGGCCAGGGATATGTTTCCAGGCGTTTTTTGTACGAAAGGAGAACTTCGTTCGTGTAGACGGTCCCGCGGGGGCTTGAAAACCTCTGAACAAGGTCAGTTCTCCAGGCAAAGGCTGAAAGGAGGCTGTCGCTGGGCTCCAGACGGGATGAGCGCGTTTGAAAGTAGGGGTAGACGTAGGTTCCACGGGCGTAGGTTTTGGCGAGGGGATAGGAAAAGTCCAAGCCCCAGAGTGAGGCCCTGCGGGCTCCTAAACGCGCGGCAGCAAGAAGAGCCACCCCCGCCACTTGCCCGAGTGAAGTGTCGAGAAAAGGCAATTCAGGATAATCCAAGGAGGCGTAGGCCGCCAAAGGATGGGAACTCCTGAACCTAAGCACCGCAGTCGTCAGACGGTCGAGCACGGGCAGGGCCGCGAGATCCGCCAGCAAGGGCACACCTGCGGGAACGCCGGACAGAAAGTGCTGATAAGACGCCGTTTGTGCGTCAAGACAGACGATGAGGTCGGGAACGAGGCCTCTTTGTCGCAGGACGGGGAGCGCCGTGTCGCTGGCCATGACGCGCACGCCGTTGCGGGGACGCTCGTCCAGAAGCCTTTTGTTCTTGGGGTCGTCCAGGGCTTCTTCCAGGCCAGGACCGGCGCCCAGCACGAGGGCGTGATCCCAGTCCCCGAGGTCCAGGCGGCAGGGACGTATCCGGGACAAGTTGACCAGAGTCTGGGTCAGCCAGCGGCGCCCCAAGCCCGCTTGGGTAGAAAGATCGCCGGTCCACTCCTCGATAGTTTGCGAAAGGCTCCTCTTCCAGGAAACAAAAGTCGCAGCTTCGTTCTCGACGGCACTTCTCCATTCTTTAATGAGGAGTTTCCCGTTCCACATGGGAAAAAAGCGGGCTTGTAGGGTCTGGCGAAGTTTTTCTTCGGAACTTGGAAAGACGAAAGACGGGCTTGAAAAAACACCCCGCCAGTCCCAGCAGGTCAAAAGGCTCCTTAAAACTTCGTTGCGGGGTTCGACAAAAAAGACGGTTTTTTCCATTTTGAGGAGCGTTTCAAAGACGTAGGGGCTGGTTCCCCCCAGCACCACGACCCCGCCGGAATCCTGGGTGTCCTCGATCCACCTACGGGCTTCTGCTTTAAGGTCGTAGACCGAAACCAGGCTGGACCCTGGGCGTCCTCCTGGAGCCGGGGGAAGATTCTCACCGGTTTTTGACCTCGCCCAGGGTCCCTCCCAGGGACCAACTTGCTCGAGCTGGCGGACCAGTTCGGTGAGATCGGGGTTGCTTTGCCGAAGGAGGGCCAGGTTAGCCTCCCAAAACCTCATAGGCTTTTTTTCCATCGCTGCACGCGTTCCTGAGCAAGCTTGAGACTTGAAGCTTGGTCTGATTCTTCGGGTGACAGGGATTGAACTAGGCCGTTGTCCGTGCGAAGTGCTTCGGTGAGCTCGTCAAGGTTTTGCAAAACTAGAGCGCGGCGTTCTCTGAGCCGGGGCCACCGGCCTGGCCAAGTTTTCGTCGCGGCAAACGATTGGCCACGCTGGGCGAGAAGGGCTTCGGCATCAGAAAAGTTGACTTCTTTCATGGATCGCCAGGTGGGCCCCACCCGTGTTTTAAGACGAAAAACGGACCGCTCGAAACGGGCGGTTTCATCAAGCCAAAGCCTGTAGGTC
>JABEVL010000015.1 GCA_013043995.1 Spirochaetales bacterium
AAGTTCACCCACTTGCCTAAAATTCCCGGGGCCTTCCGCAAGTCCATTATAAAGTCGTGCTGCTTAATGGCCCTGATGGTGACGGGTACTTCCAGGATACCTTGCGGTGTGATGTAGGATTTTTCAGAGTAGGAGGTATAATCGCCCCCCGAGCGCCACTGAACGTGAGGAGTCACGGTAAAATCGGTCCTGAGACCGGCCTTGGCGAGGGCCGCAAACGTGGGTTCATCGACGCACCAATCGGCCGCCCGATGTGCGATCGGTCTTTGACCGGTCAGTCGCTCCACAGCTTCGGCTAAAAAGGTGACTCGTTCTTCAAGGTTCGCCCCCGGCGTGGCCGTAGCGTCAACGAGGATGCCCACTTCAGCCTGGTCTTTCTCAACCACTTCGGCCAAGAAGGCCGCAACTGCGGCATCCTGCAAGGATTCCCAGGTCGCCAAGTACACGGGTTTGATTCCGTGCCTTTGTACCAGGTGCTGTAGAGCGGTCAAGGAACCGGGGCTCCAACCGCGAAAATCGATTGTCAGAACAAAAGGTGTTGCATTTTCCATGATTTCACTGCCCTACTCCAATAGCGTAATACTCAAAACCCAGTTCACGAAGCAACTCCCTGCTGTACTGATTGCGTCCGTCAAAAACCACCTTGGTTTTGAGGTTCTTGGCAATTTCCCCAAAGTCGGGGCTCCTGAATTCCTTCCACTCCGTGACAAGGATCAGGGCATCCGCTCCTTGGACAGCCTCATACTTGCTGGCACAAAAAGAGATCCGTGGCTCGTTGGCAAAATGATGTTTGCGGGCCTCGTCCATCGCTTTGGGGTCGTAGGCTCGCACCAGGGCGCCCCGATCCAAGAGTTCGTGAATCAACGTCAGGGCCGAGGCCTCTCTCAGGTCATCGGTCTCGGGCTTGAACGCCAGGCCCCAAACCGCAAAAGTTTTTCCTTCCAAGGCTGCTCCAAAACGCCGTTCGATTTTGTGGCCCAGGACCCTTTTCTGGTCGAAATTGATCGCCTCAACGGCCGTGAGCAGGCGTGGCGTGTAACCAAAGTCTTTGGCGGTTTTCTCCAAGGCACGAACGTCCTTGGGGAAACAACTTCCACCGTAGCCGCAGCCAGGATAAATAAAACTGTAGCCGATCCGCGAATCGGAGCCGATCCCGACACGGACCTTGTTCACGTCGGCGCCCACCCGTTCGCAGATGTTGGCAATTTCGTTCATAAAACTGATCTTGGTCGCCAGCATGGCATTGGCAGCGTACTTGGTCATTTCAGCACTTTTGACGTCCATCTCGACAAATCTGTCGTGACTGAAGGTGAACGGCTTGTACAACTCGCGCATAATCGCCAGGGGCCGAGGATCGTCAGCCCCGACAACCACGCGGTCGGGTTTCATAAAGTCATCGATCGCCGCCCCTTCCTTGAGAAACTCGGGATTTGAAACGACCCAAAAATCGAGAGCAATCCCACGCCCAGCGAGCTGCTCTGCGATCGTGCGCCTCACCTTTTCAGCGGTTCCAACGGGGACTGTAGACTTGTCCACAACCACGAGAGGACGAGTCATCCACTGCCCGATTTCACGGGCGACCTGTAGAACGTACTGCAGATCAGCGCTGCCGTCTTCTCCCATCGGCGTTCCTACGGCAATAAAGCAGACCTCGGACGCGGCGAGGGCCTCCTTGAGCGAGGTGGTAAACTTCAAAGTTTCTAAGCGAAAATTTTCAATCACCATGGCCTCGAGGCCAGGTTCATAAATAGGGAGCTTCCCTTTTTTCAGCCCGTCAATTTTTTGCGAATCAACGTCAACGCAGGTTACCGTGTTCCCCATCTGGGCGAAACACGTTCCTGTCACCAAGCCCACGTAACCCGTACCTACCATTGTAATTTTCAACGAACCGCTCCTGATTCAGACTTAGGTTTTTTAATGAAGTCTCGTCATACACCCTGGCCACTCGATTTTTGAAGGAGCTACTTCAAAAAAGGTTGAAAAACAGGCCTGAGCACAACCGACCCGGTGCTCATCCATTATATACCACAGAAGTCTGTGTGTCATCGAAGATTAGACTAAGGAAAGCTTGAACCCCTGGGGCTAGTTGGGCTTGTACACCTTCCAGGCGGTGCTCAACAGGGTTTCAGGGTCCGAATAACGGGGGATCCAACCCAAAGTTTTTTTAGCCAACGCGGCGTCTGCGACCACAACCGCCGGGTCACCGGCCCTTCGTCCTGTAATTTGCGCGGGAATCGCCCGACCCGTGACACGACGCGCGGCTTCAAGGATCTCCAGGACCGAGATACCAGTTTCAGAGCCCAGGTTCACCGTCAAGCTCTGCCTCGTTGAAGCAATTTTTTCCAGGGATAAAAGATGAGCCCGCGCCAGATCGGTCACGTGAACGTAGTCCCTCACCCCACTGCCATCTTGGGTGGGAAAGTCATTGCCAAAAACAGACACCTGCGGGCTTAAGCCGGCGGCCACTTCCAAAACACGGGGAAGAAGGTTCTGCGGGTTGCGTTCCTTTCCCAAAATACGGCCTTCGGGATCGTAACCAGCGGCGTTGAAATAGCGCAAAACGGCGTACTTGATTCCCTTCAACCTGTCGTACCAGGCTAAGATTCTTTCAATTTCGAGCTTGGTAAAGCCGTAATAGCTTTGCGGATCGAGGGCATGTGCCTCGTCGACGGGCGTGTAACGAGGTTCCCCGTAAACTGCTGCAGTGGAGGAAAAGACAAGCTGTGAACATCCGGCGTTTGTCATGGCTTCCAGCAGGCTCAGGGTGCCCATCAGATTGTTCCGACTGTACTTTTCAGGGTTTTCCATCGATTCGCCCACAGCCTTGGCAGCAGCCAGGTGGATCACGGCGTCGGGTCGACGGACAAAAGCTTTTTCCAGACGCCTTCTGTCGTTGAGATCCCCAACGTAGAGACGCATTCCCTTCTGAAGATTACTGCGCATTCCCGTCGAAAGGTTGTCAAAAACAGAAACCTCATGACCTGCATTTTGCAATTCTAAGGCAACGTGGCTACCGATGTAACCGGCTCCGCCTGCAACAAGAACGTGCATAGGGCCCCCTAAGAGTGTGTGAACTGGCTGGATAAGTTGAACGTGGCCTTAAACGTGAAAGAAAGGCGCCTGTATTCCGTCGTGTCAGGATTCTCAAGAACGTAGCGGCCGTTGTCCGGACCATAGATATAAACGCTGACCACCGAAAGGGCGACGTGCGGAATGGTCGTGTTCGTTATTCCAAGAATGACCTGGCCCGAACCATCCTTGAGGGCGTGCAACCACGAAAAAGAAGGTGACGTGCCCATAAAGTTAAAAGCATCCGACGTCATGGCTAGACCCACCGATTGATCGTTCCAACCGTAAAATTGCGTCGGGGTGACGGAAAAACTTTCAGAGGTTCCACGTCCAGAAAAAAAGTATTCGGCTTCGAGCTTCAGCCACTTGGTCGTCCCGTCCCCAAACTCATGGTAAAGCCCGGATACCGCCGAAGGAATCCAATCATCGGGGAGCCCTGCCTGGAAGGGCGCCTGTTCAACCACACCTTCCAGAAAAAGATCACTCCCGATGGCGCTGGTTTTCACGTATCCCTCGGCCTTGTAGCCAAGGTTGCGCTGATAAAAGCCCGAAACGCCCCAGTTCAGGGGGCCCAAGCTCGATTCAACCTTGGCCGCAGCAGCAACACTGCTGGCCGAGGCTGTATCTGAAGACGCAACGTTGTAGAAACCATCGTTTTTAATGCCGATCGCGGTCACGTTGAGGCCCCACAGGTTGGTCGTCATTTTGACAGCCACACCATCGGCGATATCGTTGACGAAATTGCCCGGGTTGAAGATTCTGCCTTGCCCCCAAACCTCGGTCTGACGGCCCAAACGGAAAAAAACCTGGTTATAGAGCGTGTAATCCAGGAACATCTGTTGAATGATGACATTCGAAAACGACAGGTTGCCCTGGGCCGGTAAAAGATTCAGGTAGGGGTTGTAAGCACTCGTCGCATTCGGGTTGACGATCGGCGACGGGTACTGGATGTCAAACTGAGCGTAGGCGCGGATCGTCGGATCGACCCTGACATCACTGCCGAAGGAAAAATCGATCGCGTTGTACGGCGTGCCTACGGGGTACTGGTAATACTTATCCCAACCCGTAACGTAATAACCGCTGGCGTTGACGTTTTCAAAGAAGGTCATCGTGTTGCCGTTGTAAAGGTTCGGGTTGATCCGCTGATTTGACGGCGCCGTCTTGTCGGGTGCGGGGTCCTGAAAAAGACCTTCAATCGATGAACTGGTACTTGCCGAAGAGGACCCGCCCGACGGAGAAGTTCCCGAAGCGGAACCAGCGCCAGGAGTAGAAGCGGCACTCTGGCCAAAACTGGCAACGGCGGTTAAAAAGATCAAGAATGCAAGGAATAATCTCGTCATGGAGCCATTTTCTCAAGGTAAGTTCGGGTAAAGACGATGTCCGGCAAGGGGGCAAGGCTGGGTTTGCTGATCGTAATCTGGGTCTTTTCATGCTCGAAACGCCCATCGACCATCTTGCCCCGCAGCTCGTCGATAATCAGCATCTTGACGGGCACGTACCTGTTACCCACCCTTTGGTAGGTGGGAATCGCCGTGATGCGTAAAAGTTGCCCGGACAGGCTGTAATCTTTGGTCATGCGCACAAGATTATCCGGTGTTACCCAAAGTTTGGTACGGGGGAAGGTCACGTCGTCACGAATGGCTTCGAGCTCGTAGACTGTCGTATCGAAGACACCCAGTTTTTCTGGATACGACCGGACGATTCTGTAATCCTCAGCTAGGCTGGAACGTGTGAAGTCCGAGTTTCTGGCGTTGGAATTCTGAAAGCGGTCTTTGGCGCTCGTGACGGTGAAACGGTGGGCCACAGGGTCGTACAACCAGAGGTTGTTGCCGATCTTCAGGTAACCTTTTCCTTTATCCGAATCGGGTTTAAGCACGAGCATCAGGTACTCTGAATCCTTGTCCCTGCGAAAAAGGTCAACCCGGGTAAAGGACTGCCCTTCGTCGGGCTTGTCTTGGACGATGTCCACCTGTGCCGAGTAATCCGAATTCATAAAAGTAACCTGGGCGTCGATCTTGGCCAGGATGTTCTTGGAGTTCTGCGCAAAGAGGACTCCCGGTGCAAGAACCAAAAAAATCAAAAATGCTGTTTTCATCATTCACTCCTCAAGCGTCGTGGCGTAAAGCATCGACAGGCTTTTGCATGGCGGCCTTCCCTGCTGGATAAAAAGAACCCAAGACACCCGTTAGTAACATTCCAGCCACAACGGCCAGAACATTTTGCCAAGGCCAGGCCCAGGCCAGGCTGCCGTTCACCAAAAACATATCGACGACGGCGTTCCCAGGAAAGTGTACTCCCCCCAGCCCCCAAAGGGCGACCGCTCCCAGCAGCATGCCCACGAAAGCACTAAAAAGACCCAGAATGGCGCTTTCTGCCAGAAAAACCGCAACCAACGCCGTTCTAGACATCCCCATCGCGCGCATCGTGCCGATTTCACGCGTTCTTTCAAAGATGATCATCTGGTACGTATTAAAAACACCAATCGTCACCACGAGGATAAAGACCAAAGACAAAAGCAGATTAACGATGCGTATCCCCCCCGTCAAATCGTTGATTTGTTTCAACCGAGAAGTCAGTGTCAGCACACCGTAGGTCGATTTGGTCAAATTGGCCTTGTTGGCGTAGGCATCCATGGCATCTTTCGAGGGAAATAAAGGCAGGACAGGCACGTAACGGCTCAGGACACTCACCAGACGGCGGGCGCTTTCATCCTGGGACGAGTTGGGTCCCAGCGTGACCCCCAGTTCGGTCACGGCGTCTTTGGGGCGGCCAAGCGCCTCGTTGAGGGTTCGGTAGTCCATGTAGCAGGCAAAACCAAAAAAACTCGTGTCGGCAAAGATCCCGCGCACCAAGAGGTTGAGAGTGTTGCTGAAACCGTGGACCGTTTTGACCATAAGTAAAACCGAATCTCCCACCCGCACGTGCAGGCGGTGCGCCGTATCGTCAGAAATCCAGATATCCATACGGTTTTTGGAAGGAAGAGGCGTTCCCTGAACAAAGTCCATCCGGTTGAAATCGGCCTGCTCCACCTTGAAATCCATGCCGATAACCCGCCGTTGAATCAAGGAGGAGCCGTTGAAGAACAGTTGAGCGTCGGCGGCGTAGTACAAACTTCGCCTGTGGTAGTATTTGATGTCGATGCCCGACTCTTTATAGGCCTTTTCGATGGCTTTTTCGTTTTTGATGATGTGGTTGTCGGGATTATAGTAGCTTAAAACGTCCAGGTCACCCGAAAAATAGCGGGCGGCTTTTTCACGCACGGTCTGCGTCAAGGAGGCCGTCACACCAAACAGCACCGAGAAAACAACGGCACCCAAAACCAAGGCGGCACCCAGCACGCGGTACCGTTGCCTCTGTCTAAAAAAGTTTCGCCAGGCGAGTTGAAGTATCACGCGCTACTCCCTTGCCATGGCTTGCAAAGGTACGACCTTGAGAGCTCGGCGAATCGGCAACCCCATCGAGAGGAGCCCTAGGAACAAACTGATCCCAAAATGTTCCAGCATCAGAAAGCCCGAGACCGCGGGCACGTAGCGGTTTGTTCCAAACAACGAGGCAATCAGCGGATTCGTCAGGTGGACTCCGCCCGACTTGCCGACCAGAACAAGGATCACGGCTCCCAAAACGACGCCCAGGATGCCCGCACCGGTAACTAGAATCACCGTCTCGGAACCGATGAGCGACGCCACCTTGGACTTTTGGGCGCCCAGGGCGCGCAGGGTTCCGATCTCGCGAATGCGCTCAGCCACCGAAAGTGCTAGAGAGTTCATCACGATCAAACAGGCCACCAAGGAGATAAAGATCAGGCCCACGTTGAATAGAAGTTGCAGAAACCAGACGATTTTGGCGTTTCCGCCCGCCGTGTCACGCCAATCGCGAACCTGAACGTCCACCTTGGCCGCCTGAAAGTCAGCAGACAAAACCTTTTTTGTTGCCTCGGCGCTCTTGTTCCCGTCTTCACGCAAAAGGACAAAGTTCCAGGTTCCGGGATCGGCGACAGGTGCCGTGCTCGCCGTTTTGAGCTCTTTATCCACGCTGGATAGGGTAATGCCCGATTTGCTGGAATCGACCACGTCCCCCGAGGTAGAAAAAAGATCGTCCAGGTTATCTGATAAAAGGTCCGTCTGGGCCTTTTTGGCCTGATTTCCCGCTTCGGACACGTAGTATCCGTTGAGCTCGCGTCCCGTTTGGGCGTCGATGAGGGCAACCTTGTCAAAGAGCTGGTCCGAGACGGGGTAAGCAAAAACTCCAACGAGGGGAACCTCGCGGAGAACAAATGAATTTTCCTGGGCTGTTGCAAGAAGGAACTTTTCCCCCAGTGCCGGCGCACGCCCCAAGGCCTTCGTCATTTTCTCGTACAGCACTTCGTTGAGAAAAAGAGCTGGAGTGTTGGCCGAGGGAATTGCCCCCTGAAGAATCTTGAGTTTGGGAAAAAAGTGGAAATAAGAACCCAGGTCCACGGCAAAAAAAGGAGAAATCTCTTCAAATGCGCCCAAGGAAAGCTTGGCTCCCCCGATAATCACGGGGAGTTGCAGGGCCGCCGGCAATTTTTCTTTCAAAATCTTGCTAACGGTGGGGTAGTTTGGAATAATCGGGATCTTAAAAAATTGGCCGATCAGGGGAAGCTCACTCCCAAAGAGGGTGAAACCATCCGTTGAGGTGGCACTGACCGCCAGGTTGCCGGTCAGGCTCTGCTCGTAGGTCGCCTTGAGGCCCTCCTGGGTGTTCGTAAAAACCGAGTTCCCGATAAACAAAAGGGCCATCGCGGCGACGAGAAAAAGACCTACAGGCAACCTCTTGCGAAAATTGAGCCGCGTATTTTTTATGGCGAGAAGAAATGTTGCAAGCACGTTTGGGCCTGTTTTGTTTTACAGAAAGCATGGGGGCTTGTCAAGAAACAGTTCTCCGGGGGGCACTCATCTCGAGGCATAGTTCCGATCCATCCAGGTCTTGTACGCTCCTGAAACGACATTTTTTACCCACTCGGAGTGGGCCAAGTACCAGGCCACGGTCTTTTCAAGGCCCTGAGCAAACTCAGTCCGCGGTTTCCAGCCGAGTTCTTTTTTGATCTTGGAGCAGTCGATCGCATAACGGCGGTCGTGGCCGGGACGATCCGGCACAAACCGGATCAAAGGCAAAAAAGCGTCCTTGTCCTTTCCCAGGGCCAAAGCCGTAGTCTGGCAGAGGACCTCGACCAGCTTCAAGTTTTCCCACTCATTTTCGCCACCGACATTGTAGGTTTCTCCGGGGCGGCCGCGGGTCATCACGGTCCAAATGGCCTCGGCGTGGTCGTCCACGAAGAGCCAATCCCTCACGTTTTTGCCGTCTCCGTAAACGGGCAAGGTCTCCCCCTTCTGCAATTTGAGGATCATCAGGGGGATGAGTTTTTCGGGAAAATGGAAGGGACCGTAGTTATTCGAGCAGTTCGATTTGGTCACAGGGAGGTGGTAAGTATGAAACCAGGCGTTGACAAGGTGGTCCGAGGCAGCCTTGCTCGCACTGTAGGGACTCCGGGGGTCGTAGGGAGTTTGTTCGGTAAAATACCCAGTTTTGCCCAGGGAACCGTAAACCTCGTCGGTGCTGACGTGATGAAACAGCACGTCCTCACGCCCCTTCCAGTGATCCCGGGCGACCTCAAGCAACGTAAAAGTTCCTTCGACGTTGGTTCGAATAAACTCTCCTGGCCCCAAGATGGACCTGTCGACGTGGCTTTCTGCGGCAAAGTGGGCCACAGCGTCCACCTTGTACTCGCTCCACACCCGATCCACGAAGGCTTTGTCGCAAATATCCCCGTGTTCCAGAAAGTAGCGCTCCGGAAAGGCCTGCTGAACGTCCGCCAGATTTTCGAGGTTACCTGCGTAGGTCAGTTTATCGAGGTTGATGATCCGGCCTGAAAAGCCGGTTTGGTTTAAAACATAGCGGATAAAGTTTGAGCCGATGAAGCCGGCTCCGCCTGTCACCAACAGGTTCGTGAACTTACGCATCAGTTGCCTCTTCGTTTTTTTGGTTTTCCAGAACCCTTATATATTGCTCGAGGCTTTCTTTCCAGTCAGGAAGAACCCAGCCAAAGGTTGACCTCAATTTATCTTTGGACAAGACGGACCAGGCGGGTCGCACAGCCTTTGTAGGGTACTGAGCCGTCGTCAGCGGCAAAAGGACAGGCCGGGTGTTTAAGAGGTGGTGTTCAAGAGCGCGCTTGTAAATTTCCTGGGCAAACCCGAACCAGGTGGTTTGGCCCTCGCCGGCAACGTGGTAGGTACCATACTCAGTTGCCTGGCTTTGGATCAGCTTGCTGATCACTCCGGCAAGATCTCTGGTCCAGGTCGGACTACCCCGCTGGTCGTCAACCACGCCGATCTGCGGCTTTTCCCGCATCAGGCGCAGCATCGTCGCCGCAAAGTTTGGGCCGTGCTGCCCGTACAGCCAGGCCGTTCTCAGGATGAAATGGTGTTCCAACTCGGAGCGAACGGCGGACTCGCCCTCAGCTTTTGTTCTGCCGTAGACACTTTGAGGATCGACAGGGTCGTCTTCAAGGTAGGGGCGGTCCGCCCGGCCCGAAAACACGTAGTCGGTCGAAATATGGATCATTTTGGCGCGGTTGTGCCGGCACCAGCGCGCTAAAACCGAGGGCCCTTGAGCGTTCAGGGACCAGGCCACATCGGGCTCGTCCTCGGCCCTGTCCACAGCGGTGTAGGCCGCGCAATTGACCACCCAATCAATGCTTCGGCCTTGGGCAAACTGTTCCACGTCGGCAGTTTCCCTGATATCAACAAGGCTGTTGGTTTCTTCAAAGGGGATTTTTTTCAGGCTTAACACGGTGGTCAGCTCCTGACCCAACATTCCGGAAGCCCCCGCAATCCAAACCATACCCACTCCTTTGGTCTTTCATCGTAGCCTTAGAGCATCGTGCAGCCGATCAGAGCCAAAATCCCCGCCATCACCGGGCGCAAAACACGGTCGGGCATTTTGGGCGACAGGAGGCTCCCCAACCAGATCCCCGGCAGGGAGCCCAGGAGCAAACTGACCAATAATTCCAAATTGACGCTTCCCAAGGCCAAGTGCCCCAACCCGGCCAGCAAGGTTAGCGGTACGGCGTGAGCGATGTCAATGCCGACAATTTTGGTGCTCGACAGGCGGGGGTACACAAAAATCAGGACGGCAGCCCCCAGGGCCCCGGCGCCTACAGAAGAC
>JABEVL010000130.1 GCA_013043995.1 Spirochaetales bacterium
GGTATGTACCTTCCGAACTCGGTAAAGTCGCTAAGCCTAATTCTTTATATAAAATACACTTAAAAAAAGCGCCTGATCGGAATCGAACCGACGTCATCAGCTTGGAAGGCTGAGGTAATAGCCATTATACGACAGGCGCGTTGCACGATGACTTTAGCGAAGGGGCGCGTTTCTGTCAAGTATTTTGGTCCGGCAGGCTCTAAACGCTTTTCAAGATAGTCAGTCTTTGCTAGTCTCAGAAAGGCGTCCACGACGTCAGGAGGGACAATTTGCCTATCAAGTCTCGTGAAACGAACCCAAAAATCTATGATTTTCCTTTTGAGCGCGTTAAAAACCAGGTTGCCGGAGCCTTCCGCAAGACGGGGCTGCAGGGAACCGTGGCCGACGTTCTGACCGTGACGGGACTGCCCAAGTACCAGGTTGAAACGGTTCTGCCGGCCGTGGTGGCCGACTGCCGGGGGCAGCTGAAAGTAACAGACTCCGGCGAAATTCTCTACCATTTTCCTAAAGGGATGGCCAGCCAATCCAGAAAAACTCTTTGGCACCGTTTTGTCGATTGGCTTGCCAAGGCGGGGACTTTCCTTTTTAAGATCTGGATCGTCGTGATGCTGATCGGCTACTTTGTGCTGTTTGTTGCGCTGATCGTGATCGCTCTTTTGGTTTCGGTCGCTGTCTCGGCCTCCCGTAGGGACGACAGGGATTCGGGGGATGGAGAGGGTCTTTTGGGGCTGTTTGCGGTCTCCAGGATCGTGGAGTTTGTGATGCTTTTATGGATGTACTCGGGCGATCCCGTCATCCGCACGCAAAAGAAGAAAAAGCCGTTTTACAAGGCCGTTTTTGAATTTGTTTTTGGCGCTGAACGCGACCCTGCCACCTGGGGCAAGATTGAACGCAAGGCGGTCCTGGCCTGGGTTCGGAAAAATAAGGGAACGATCACCTTAGAGGAACTCATCCAGATGACGGGAAAAAGCCGTGAGGAAGCCAACGCGTTCGTCAGCCGTCTGCTCCTGGAATACGAAGGCGAACCCATGGTCAGCGACGATGGGACTCTTTACTACGCCTTTCCCTCGGTGATGACCACGAGTTCTTCCGAAGTCCACGACTACCGCCTTCCTGAGCAGGAATTGATCCCTTTTACCCGAAACCCTTCCAAAACAAACGGTTGGATCATCTTTTTCAACGGTTTTAACGCCGTTTTGAGTCTTTACTTTTTGGCCGGCAGTTTGGGTGGCTTGCAAGCTCGCGACGCCTTGAGTTTTCTTTACAGGGTTGTCGAAGCCCTGGGAGTTGCTGGAGGCGGCACTGCTGCGTCTGTGAATTCGGGGATATTCTGGGGTCTGGGTATCGTTCCGGCGGTCTACAGCCTTTTATTTTTTGGCATCCCAGCGTTGCGCCGTTGGAAAGAAGCTCAGTTGAACCGAGGTATTCAGACCAACAACCTGAGACGCAAGGTGGCGGCGCTGACCCTGGCTTCGCCTCGATCCATCGACCTGGCCCAGGTTCAGCCCGACAGCGAGCGCAACGCCCCGGGTAAGATCGGTCCCGAACGCGAAGCTCTGAAAGAAGCTCTCTTGCAGGATTTCGCCAGCCCCCGGTCCGTTGAGGTCACCGAAAAAGCCAAAGGGGGTTACCTCTTTGCCGTTCCTGAGTTTGAACGGGAACTCCTGGACGTGCAAAAGGTCCGCCAGGCGATCGATCCCTCTAAGTTTGCCTTGGGGAAAGTCGTTTATGACTCGGGCTCAGATTAGGAGTCTGCCGGACTTACGTTTTTGACCCCGACCGAGGGAGCCGGGATGGTCAGATCGCTTCTGGCAGTACCTGCCGGAATGCTTCCGAGTCGGCTTTCTCGTTCCCGACTCTGAAGGCCAAATTGTATCGTGGTCGGGGTTGAGGTTCCCGCAGAGGTACCGCACGGCCACGTCTTTCCACCAGGCACGCTCAATCCACCGGCTTGAGAAAATTCCGTGGCTGTAACAGGACAAAAGCAGAGCCAGCATCATGTGCGGATGGTGCTGCTCGTCCCCAGTACCACCTTCATTCGATCTGAAAACCGGCAACGGCACGGGCTGCCCTTCAGAAATTTGATCACAAGTCAGCGCTGAGGAAAATCAAGCCCCCGCAAGTCCGAGAGGTTCCTAAGCAGGATTTCAGACTAGACAAAAATCGAATGCGGCTTTGGCGTGTCGTCGGGAACCCAGCGGCCCTTGATTTGCCGCATGCCGTAGGGGCCATTCAAAAGGTTGACAAGTCCTGCGTTCAGCTCGTCAGCGACCTTGGCCCAGGACTGGCCTTCGGAAGTAGAAAACCAGGGGTGGCTCCGCTTGAGGCCGCTGGTCAAAAGGCCGTCGATCAGGAGCTTTGACGCAAGAAACCTCTTTTTTTTGTCCACGCCCAGGATGAGGGGCTTATCCAAAAGGCCGATGACCTCCCAGGTGTTGAGCTCAGCCTGGGCGTAGCGGCCGATGTCCTTGTCCTGCTCTGAAACCCTTACGGGGAGATCGCGGATGATGGCGTCCAAGTGAGCCAGGAGTTGGTCCAGGTTAAACAGGCCCGTCGCACAGTTGAAAAGGACGGGACGGCCCGAGCTTTCGGCGTCTTTGACCAGGGCGTGGTCGAGTCCTGCACCCAGGTCAGCGCAATTCAAGCGCCCCGAAGGTTCACGGTAGAGCACGCCGCCTTTGACGTCGACAGCTGTTTTAAAAGAAAAGTCAAAAGCGGCGGGAGCACCCGTCAAGGCCAGCAGAGCCAGACTTTTGAGGCTGGGCAGGTTGCCCAGGTTGTCAATATTTCCCAGCCAGAAGAATCTGTACCCCCAACCTCGAAGTTCCTTGTAAAGGTCAGCTAGAACGCGGAAGTTCTGTCCATGACCGCCGGGCAGGGCGTAGGGGCGGGGACCAACGGACCCGGGGATGGTGAAAAGCTGCCGTGGCAGACCCTGACTGGCCGGCGTGAAGGTGCCGACCAAGTTTTGGACTCGTGTGGGCGGAGCCGTCAGGTCAATCGGGTAGGCCCCCTGCCAACCCGCCAGAAGGGGGCTGTGCGCGTAGTTTTTGAAGGCTTCCTGGAGGGGGGCGTCCGTGGCCAGACTCGTCATTTGGAAAAGGAGCATACCCGGACCCTGCCAGCCTGCCTGGGCCGAGGCGCGGTTGAGGCGCAAAAGGTGGCGGAGTTTGAGCTCAAGAAAAGAGGGTCCAGGAGAACCGTCGGGTTGGAGAAAGGCGGGGGTGATTCCCTTGGGCCTTCCTTCGTAGGTGCGGGCAAGGGTTTCCAGAGTATCCTGAAAGACCGTGAAGAGGCCTTCGGAAAGCCCCCGGTTTTTCTTGCTGTCGCCGTAGCTGGTCGCCATGCCGCCATTGAGCACGCCGAAAGCCGCAAAGCGCGAGAGGGCTAGTCCCAGTTTCTCAAGGGAGGCGAGGGAAAAAGTCCAAAAGTCCGAAGTGGGCTCGGCCCAATCGCCGAGCTTGAGTTCGGGAAAATACGTCGTAAAAGCCGCCTCGGCCTGGGAACGCTGAATTTTGACAGTCTGGGGATCCCGCCAGTCCCAGACCGTTGAACCGTCGATCCCCGGAAAACTCTCGACCTGAACCCCTGGAGCCACCAGCTTTCCTGAGTTCAGGGAAGCCAGGATTTCAAGCGTCAGGCGAGGATCGGCTCCAACCTGCAGCAGCTGCTGGGACAGGATATCCATCGTCACCTTAAACCATAAGGCTCAGGGCGGCGTTGGCCGCACCGTACAGAGAAATGGAGTAGTCTTTGACAACGTAAAGGGGAATTTCTTTGAGAACCCGGCGGATGTTGGGGTTGCAGTGTTCCTCAAAGGTCCTGACGAAAAGATGATCCTCGATGAAGTAGTCGAGATTCTTGCTCGTCACCCCCCCCGCAAGGTAAAAACCGCCTCGGGGCAAAAGAAAGCAGCAGATGCTCGACGTTAGACGGGCAAAGATCCTGACGAAAAGGTTCATGATGCGCCGGCATCCGGGGTGGGTTTTGCCGTGAAGGGAGATCTGTGCGGGTTTTTCGGTGTCAGGGAGCTGGAGAATCTGCTGCACAACGGGGTCGTCTTTGTCTAGGCCCCCTGCTTCCAGAAAATAATAGAAAATATTCTTCAGGCCCATGCCGGAAACCGCCATTTCGTACTCGGGTACCAGGCCGATGGAATTTTGAATAAAGGTCTTGAAACCTCGGGAGTCTTCGTCAAAATCGGCAAAGTCCATGTGGCCGCCTTCCGAAGGAAAAGCCCGCCAGCGTTCGCCTTCTTTGGTCAAAAAGCCCACACCCAGACCTGTGCCAGGGCCCGCAACGCCGCGTAAATCGCCGCTGGGCCTGACCTCCTGACCGTCGGGCCGGTGAAGCACGGCGATTTTTGTCGAGTCGTGAACATCCAGCAGGGGAAGTCCGTAACTGATCGCTGAAAAGTCGTTGATGATGAGGGTGGGAACGCCGAGGCTGGCCTGGATGTCGTTCCCGTCGATCGACCAGGTCTGGTTCGTGAGGGCGCAAAAGTTGTCCTTGACGGGACCTGCGCCCGAGATGCAGCAAAGGTCAAACGCGATGTTGGGGTAGCGTTCCCGGGCAGTTTCCATGGTCTTGCGCACGCACGAGGTAAAGTCCGTGACTTTGGAACTTTCAAACACGACTTCGAGCAAGAGTTCGATCTGCGAGCGGTCTTCGCCCGCCAGACCCAGGTTCGTGTTCGTTCCGCCCACGTCGCCGACCAGGATCAGACGCGAGTATTTTTTTTCGATATTCTTATGCCAGTGGACTTTCATCGAAGTATCCTTTCTAGGGATTTGACCGTAAATTTATGTTCCCCTATAGTACGTTAAGGAGGCGCGTTGCGCAATGATAAATGAATGGGTCTTTTTGGATTTTGACGGGGTTGTCTGTGATTCCATCGAGGAATGTTTTCAAACCAGCGGGTTGCTTTTAAATTTTCCCCAGGATGATTGGGGGTTTCTGGCCGGTCAGCAGCCTCCTCTGATCGATCTGGGGGAGGAGTACAAGGCACGATTTCGACGGGTGCGGCCCTACATCCGTTCAGGGGAAGACTACGTCGTTGTGCACCGCCTTCTGGAACAGCATCAGGACCCCCAGTCGCAAAAAGCATTTGACGCAGCCCTCGAGCAGGAAGGCCAGGCGCGTCTGGAGTTTTACAAGAAGCGTTTATACGTCCTGCGTGAGTCGCTGCTCAAGTGGCAGTCCGATCTTTGGATGTCGTGGAACCCCCTGTATCCAGGGATAGCCGAGGCGTTGAAGTCGGTTTTGAACAACCCCCGTGTCGTGATCCTGTCGACAAAAAAAGCCGAGTTCATCGCTGCAATTCTGAAGTTTCACGGCGTGGTCTGGCCTGCCGAACGGATCTTTTATACCAACGGGCGGGCAAAAATCGCGATCGTGGACGAGGTGGCGGGACGCTCGGCTTCGACCCTGGTCGACGACCAAATTGATCACCTGGACTTTTCCCACCCGTTTTGCCGTTGCCGCCTGGCCCTCTGGGGCTACGCTTCCAAAGAGGCCCGCGAGAAAGATGTCCCTTCGTGGACCCTGGAGCAGGCTCTTGAGTTTTTACGGGAGCTCTAACCGGAGCTTTTTTGCAAAAGTTTAACCAAGCCCGAGCGCCGGGGCGTGTGGCGTCCAACGGCGTTTTCAAGCGCCTGGAATGGTCCCCAGATTTCGACCTGAAAGCGGGCTCGGGTCACCGCGGTGTAAAGAAGTTCCCGTCCCAGAGTCTCAGAGTAAGCGGATTCCCCTTCGGGCAAAAGAAGCGCGATGCGGTCAAACTCTGAGCCTTGGGATTTGTGGACGGTCATGGCAAAGGCAGGTACGTGGCCGGGCAACTGGTGGCGCAGGAGAACCCTCGGGGGGCCGCCGGCCTGAAGAAAATACGCCCGTTCTCCGTTCTGGGTCTCCTGGATCACCCCCAGATCACCGTTAAAAAGGTTCTTTTCGGGTGAATTCTCGGTGATGAGAACCGGCCAAAACCCGCCGCGCCGGGAGGCTTTGATCAAAGCCTGGTTCAGGCTTGCTTGCCCTCTGGGGCCTTCGTTGCTGGGGCAAAGGATCATAAAGCTGGACAAGGCCGCCAAGGCTTCTTCGGGAGTTTGGGTCTGCGCGAATTTTTCCCATCCCTTCGCAAGGCTTTTAAGCAAATGCTGGTCTGAGGAGTAGGCACGAAGTTCCACCCGGGATTTCCCCGTGTCCCCGTCAGGGTCCCCAAGGATCTCGCGGCACTCCTGGGCATTTCCACGCTGAACGGCGCGGGCAAAACGGCCAAGGGGCTGGCCCGCGTCAAACCTGTAGCTGTGACTGAGCGACAAAAGAGGGGAAAGCTCCCCGCCCTGGGGCAAGGGAACGGCCCCGGGCGGACAGGCTTGGGCGACCAGGCGACAAAAATCGGGAGAAAATTGGTTGGCCAAAAAATAGTCCCCCAGGTCGGCCAAAAGCCTTCCTGGATCAACCGAAGGAAGCTGGTCGCGGTCCCCCAAAAGAACGAGGTGCGTTTCTGGGTTCAACGCCGACAAAAGGTGATCCATGAGGGTCAGGTCGAGCATCGAGGCTTCATCAATCACGACAAAGTCGGCCTCGAGGCCGCGCTCGGCGTTCCATCTGGGGGGACTCAGGGGGCCCTTGAGTCCCAGAAGCCTGTGCAGGGTCTTGGGCGAGAGTTCCTGCAAGGGGGAACGCAAGGCTTCGGGAAGGTTTTCGCAGGCTTTTTTGAGGGCGTCACCCATCCGTTGAGCGGCCTTGCCCGTCGGTGCCGCCAGGGCGATTCGCGGAAGGGGCTTGTTTTCCTGCTGGGCGTAGACGATCTGGAGGGCGAGGAGTTTGGCCAAAATCGTCGTTTTTCCGGTTCCGGGGCCGCCGCTGATGACCGTCAGACGAAAAAAGAAAGGAAGCAGGACCCCCGCGGTCTGCAGGGCCGTTCCCTGGGTCACCGTACCGTTTCCCAGGATCTCCCGGGCGATCTCCGCGACCCTGGGGTCGGGCGTCAAGAGCCGGGAACGGCGCAGAATTTGCTCCGCCACGCGGGCTTCCTGGGCCCAAACTCGTGTCAGAGCCAGATTTTCGCCGTCCCAGGTGAGGGGTCTGCGTTGATTCGGCCGGCCGACGGCCGCAGAGCTGTTCAACAGCGGCAGGAGTTCTTCCCGGACCTCCAGCGAAGCCAGTTCAGCCTGGAGTTCTTCCAAAGCTACTCCTGTGTCGCCTTGCCGGTAGCGGGAATTGACCAGCTGGGCAGCCAGGGCAAGCACGGGAGACGCCCCGAAACGCCGGGTTAAAAAACGGCCCAGTTCCACGTCGACGGGGGAGAAATCCGCCGGTTCTTGTGCGGTCAAAGCAGGGCCTCCAGGCGGTCGATGAGGGCGGCGTCAGGCCGGTCAAAGAAAACACCCTTGGGTTGACCCGTGTCGTCCAGACTGCCGTCCACACCGCGCAAAAAAAGATAAAGGACACCGCCAAAGTCGCGTTTATAGTCAAACCCATCCAAGCACGAACGCAGGTGCCGGGTCCAGGCGACGGTGTAAAGAAGGTACTGGAGGTGGTAATTGTTGTCGGCCATGGCAGCCTGAATCGACTCTCTGGAGTAGTCACCACCCAAGAAGTTTGATTTCCAGTCGAGGATGTACCAGCGGTTTTTCCAGGTAAAAACGAGGTCGATAAAACCGTGCAAAAATCCCGTCAGTTGAAAGGACCTGAGGTTAACAGGGTAGTTGGGACCCAGGACCTGGAGCAGGGTCTGATCGGTCAACGGGAGCCGGTCCCGGTCGGGGTGGGCCGCGCTCAGGTAGAACTCGATTTCAGCCGAGCGTTCGGAATGCGAAAGTTTTGACAACGAAAATTCGGGGTCAGAGGCTAGGCAGGAGGACGTCAGCACTTTTTGCACGCCTTGCACCACCTTGGCCAAATGCGTAGCGGGGTCGATCTGGGCAAGACGGAGGCTTTTGGCGATTTTCTCGCTTTCATCTTGAGGAAATTCCCCCTCCGCGACGGCCAGAAAGTCGATCTTTTCAAAAATGGAATGCAGGAGGGTTCCCGCCGTCGTCCCCTTGGGAAAATCTGCCCACAGTCCTTCAAGAACAGGCAGACTGGAACGAGGCGTGCTGCCGTGCTCACCGGCCAGGGCCGAGTAGCTGGAAATCGACCACCTGGACTCCAGCGGGGTGCTTCTTTTCCAGCTTTCGGGGGGGCGGACCGTCCCGGGTTCGCTCTGGAGCTTCAACGGGGAAGAAAAAACGGGCAGACTGTCGCGAACCTGAATCAGCGGACCTTCGGCGTCGGCGAGTTTCCCCAGGGCCGGATTGGCCAAAAGCCATTCTGCCGGTGAGTTGACGCTCTGGGGCTTTTGCGGGACAACGACGTAAAGCAGAGTTTCGGCGCGTGTCAGGCTCACGTAGGCCAGCCGCTGGGCTTCGCGACTGACTTCCGCCGCGGCTTCCGCGCTGATTTGTTTTTCGAATTCCGGATAAAAACTGCAGGCGAGAGCGTCGCCTTCGTGGAACAACGGCGGGGGAGGTTGACGGTTATTGGGCCCCCTCCAGAGTTCAATGGCAAAAACGACGGGCCATTGCAGGCCCTTGGACTTGTGCATCGTGACGATCTGGACGGCTTCTTCGTCGGACTCAAGCCTTTCTTCGTAGAGCGGATTCTCTTCGCCTCTTAGACGTTGCCACCACAGGAAGGTCCTTTCGGGATTTTTGCCCCGATCTTGTTCCTCCTGATCGAACAGCTCCATCAGGTGCCTAAAATTGGTGACCCGCCGATCCTGCAACAGGGCAAGCGA
>JABEVL010000131.1 GCA_013043995.1 Spirochaetales bacterium
ACGGCCACAAAAACCGTCAGCGAAAAAACTGCGCTGTGTCCTGTCAAAAACCAGGCCAAAAACGCGAGGCCCGCCAGAGCAAAGACGACGGGAACGAAGTAGCCCGAAACCACGTCAGCCAGGCGGGCAATGGGGGCCTTGGCGCCTTGAGCTTCCTCGACCAGCTTCACGATACCCG
The DNA here is from genome assembly GCA_013043995.1 of Spirochaetales bacterium. Lineage (GTDB taxonomy): Bacteria > Spirochaetota > Spirochaetia > JABEVK01 > JABEVK01 > JABEVK01. Next base: position 179 of record JABEVL010000131.1, read on the forward strand.
CCAAAGCCGTTTCGCCGGAAAGTTTTTCGACACGGACTTTCAGGGCCCCGTGCTTGTTGAGGGTGCCCGCCCAAACAGGCAATCCCTCGGACTTTTCGACGGGCAAGCTTTCGCCTGTTAAAAGAGCCTCGTCGACACTCGAGCGGCCGTCGACGACACAACCGTCCAGGGCGATCTTTTCGCCGGGTTTCACCAAAAGGACGTCGCCCACCCGGACGGAATCGACGTCCACCTCAAGGATTTGCTCGCCTTCCACCCGCCAAGCCTTTTGAGGGGCCAGGCTTAGAAGCTTGCGGATCGCTTCGGAACTTCGTCCTTTGGCCGAGGCTTCTAGAAACTTTCCCAAAAGGATCAAAGCAAGGATCACGGCGGCCGTGTCAAAATACAGCTGGTTCACCAAAGCCGTTTCGCCACTGCCGATGCGAACCAGAGCCCAAACGCTGGTTAAAAACGCAGCGCCTGTTCCCACAGCCACGAGGGAATCCATGTTGGGCGAACCCTTCAGGAGGGTTTTAAAGCCGTGATAATAAAAATCCCTGCCGGCGTAAAGGGCGGGAAGAACGAGAAAAAATTCGACCAGGGCATAAATAAAGGGCGAACGGTTCGGGTTGAAAGTGCCCAAACTCAGCCCCAGCATCGGGCCCATCGACAAAAGCAAGAGGGGGAGGGCCGAGGCTAGAGCCCAAAGAAAACGCTGGAAGTACAGTTGTTGAGGAGAGTTTTTTTCAGATGGAGGATTTTTGACGTCAGGAAGCGCTTCGTAACCTGCGTCCGAAACCGCTTTGGCCAGGGTGTTCCAGTCGAGGTCTGCACCTTCAAAAACGATGCGGGCCTTTTCAGTCGCCAGGTTGACGGCAACTTCAGCAACCCCGTCCACCTTCTTAACGGCGCGTTCCACTGCACGAACGCAAGCGGCGCACGTCATCCCCTTGATCTGCAAGGTTTGAATCGTCATTCGATTTCCCCTTCTGTCAGGTGCTCTCCGAATTTTTAAAAGGTGTCCCCGGCAGGCTTATTCTTCCAAGATAACAAAATCTTTGAGGTTGGGGTTCACCCTTGCCTCCTGTTTCTTGACCTGAAGAACTCGAGCTCCCGGCGGCCCTTTCAGCAAACGGGATTCCCAGACGCCGAGCACCGACTCTTCGGCCTGGACGAAAAGTTCAACGTCCCCGTTGGGCAGGTTTTTGACCCAGCCGGCCAGTTCGCCCTGTCGGGCAAGGCGCAGGGTGTGCCACCGGAATCCCACGCCTTGAACCCTGCCGGCGAGCTGGAAAAGCCGTGCCCGGATCACGATTCCAAAAGGCTCCGAACACGCGCCTCGAGCTCGCTGAAAATCAAGGGTTTAGGAAGCACTTCATAGGGGAGTTTACCGACGTTACTCAAAAAACCCGAGGTGAGGAGAACCCGCAGATGAGGACAAAAGCGTTGTAAAAAGCGGATCCAGTAGTCGCCACCCAGAACGTCCATCCTGTAGTCCGTGACGATGACCTTCACCTCGTAGTCCAAAAGATGTTTGATGGCGCCCACCCCATCCGAAGCAACAAGAGATTGTATACCGACGCTGTCGAGGTACTCTTTCAAGGCCAGACGGATGGAGTCTTCGTCTTCCACCAGCAGAACGTAGTTTTGAGAGCTCATGACCCTACCACAAAAAGTGGTCCCTGAAGATTTTTATCAGAGCCTCAGCCGCAACGGGTTTCAGAAGAAAAACGTCGGCACCCGCTTCGGTACAACGCGCCTGGGCGTCTGGATCGTCACCAGCCGTCATGACGACGACGAAGGGATTACGGTATTCAGGGTCCGACTTGACCCTGCGGCAGATTTCGTAGCCGTCGACACCGGGAAGGTTCAGGTCGAGCAAAACCGCCTGGGGCCGATGAGCGGCTAAAAGGCTTCCGGCTTCAAAGCCGTCAAACGCCTGCTTGAGATTGACCGAAGGAAACGCTCTGCGGAACTGCACACTCAAAAGATCGTTCAAAACCCTGTCGTCCTCGACAACCACTAAAACCTTCTCATTTTTCTTTAAAAGTTCACTCAGTTCGAGGGGAACCCTCATCTGCTTTGAAACCAAAAAATCACGGAGATCTTCGGGGTAGACTCTGAACTGTCCACCGGGTGTCACAGAAGCTTTCAGATGATTGGCCCGAATCCAGTTAATCACCGTCTGGTTCACGACACCGCAAATCTTTGCAACTTCAAGAGCCGAGTAAACCTTCTGCTTTATTTTTTGTGCCATCGGCTGAAAAACTCCTGCCCAAAGAATAGTAGGTGACCATATTTATGTCAATGAAACAAAAAAGCCGCCTTTCGGCGGCCTTTCTGACGTGCAAAGTCTTCTTAACGTTTCGAGAACTGGAAGCGGCGGCGTGCCTTGCGCTGACCGTATTTTTTTCGTTCGACCATGCGGGAATCCCGGGTCAGGAAGCCGTTGGCCTTGAGGGTCGGGCGGTTGGTCGTGTCAATCACGTCAAAAGCCCGTGAAATTCCGTGACGGATAGCCTCGGCCTGGGCGTTGTAGCCCCCGCCCTTGACGTTCACGAGGATGTCATATTTTCCTTCCAGGTCCAGGACGACCAGAGGCTGCTTGACGGTCATCTGCTGGATAGAATACGGAAAATACTGATCCAAAGCACGGTCGTTGACGACGATCGAGCCCTTTCCTTTCTTGACATAAACGCGGGCCACTGCGGTTTTGCGGCGGCCGACTCCGTTGGTGTATTTTTCAACTGCCATTTTTCATTAACTCCTAGACTTCCATGGGCTGGGGCTGCTGAGCCGCGTGCGGGTGCCGGTCATTTCCGTAGATTTTGACGTTCTTGAACAGCTTGTAACCCATGCGGTTATGCGGAAGCATTCCCCGGATCGCCAATTCCAGCGGACGGATGGGCCTACGTTTCAGCAAGGACTGAAAAACTTCGCCCTTGATCCCACCGATGTGCCCTGTGTGGTGGTAGTAGATTTTTTTGAATTCTTTTCCGCCTGAAACCTTCATTTTGCTCGAGTTCACCACGATCACATAGTCCCCAACTTCTTGGTGGGGAGTATAAACGGGCTTGTTTTTGCCGCGAAGCACGGTCACAACCTGGGCGGCAACGCGTCCCAGAACTTTATCTGTGGCGTCGATCAGAAACCAACGGCGCTGAACCTCAGCGGGCTTGATAAAAATTGTCTTCATTTCTGCCTTCTCGTGAAGCGAGACACGGGGCCTCAAACTTCTTTTTCCTAGTCTGCGTAACGGGGTGAGACAATATCGCACGCAAAAAGCGCCCGAGTCAAGCACCGGACGCGGCTATTTGTTCTGAGAGTCGCCGGACGTTCGGGCTTTTTCTGCAGCTTCTTCTTTTTTTGCTTCCATGCGGTCTTTGACGTCGGCGATTCCGATAAAAATCGCGATCAAGCCTACAAAGATCAGCAGCAGGGGAATCGCTCCCTCAAGGACAGCCAGGACCTGCTGACCCCAATTGAGTCCCAGTGGGAACGGCAGGGGTAAGACCGTCCAGACAGATAATAACAAAAGCACAGCTCCGATGACGATAGCCATAGATCCTCCTCGACCATGACCAGCATAATGGGGAAAGGTTTCTTGTCAAGGTTCCGTCGCAAGGACCGCCAAGGAGCGTCCCGGCAGCACGGTCATCCCGTTCGAAGGCGAACCGAAAGGTTCATTCCCGGCGCGGTAAGCGTCGGCCAGGTAGGTCCATTTTCCTTCGGGAAGGTAGACCTCGCGGGGACGGAAATGGGCGTTCAGCGCGACAAAAAGCTTTTCGCTCGGGTCCCCACCCGCCCAGGACTGGATCACCCAAGCCACCACTCCGGGGTCCAGCGTTTCAAGAAACCGCAGGGCCGGCCGAATCTGGTCACCGCTCCGCAACCGCAGGGC
>JABEVL010000016.1 GCA_013043995.1 Spirochaetales bacterium
GAACTCCCTCAAGAGCGTCGACCTCGGCTCGAACCGTTGCCATATCGGCAAAGACCTTTTCGCGAAAGAGCTTAGCTTTCTTGTGGGTGTCGCCTTCAGCGCGGGCGCCTTCCAGGTCCTTTTCCAACACGGCCAGCTTGGCGTAGGCCTTGGCCAGAAGTTCACCGCCCGCCTTGAGCTGGGCCTCGAGCCCCGAAGTGTCAACCTTGGCGGCCTTGAGCGTTTCGACGCTTGCGGCAAGTCCCGTCAGCCAGTCGGTTGCCGACGGCAGGATGTTTTTCTTGACCATTTCGATCTGAACGCCCGCTTCGATGTTGATCGTCTTGGAGTAGTGTTCCAGGTAGATTTCAACACGGCTGTGCAGTTCCTCTTCGGTGAACACCGCGTGTTTTTTGAACAGCTTGACGCTGTAATCCTTGGCGTACTCGGGCAGACAGTCGATCCAAGCCTTGACGTTCGGCAGACCGCGCTTGGCAGCTTCGGCTTCCCACTCGTGGCTGTAACCGTTTCCGTTAAACACCACGCGCTTGTGAGCCTTGTACTGTTCGGCCACGATCTTGCGGATCTCGGCAGTCTTGTCCGAGGCCTTTTCAAGGCGGTCGGCGTACTGCGAAAGGATCTCGGCAACGGCCGTGTTCAGCACCACGTTGGGGCCGGCGATCGAGTCGCCCGAGGGGACCATGCGGAACTCAAACTTGTTGCCCGTAAAGGCAAACGGGCTCGTGCGGTTGCGGTCGGTGAGATCCTTGGGCAGGTCGGGGAGCGTCGTGGCGCCGAGTTCAAGCTTCAAGCCTTCTTTCGAAGTCACGGTTTTGCCTTCGCTGATCGCCGAAAGAATCTCTTCCAGCTGACCCAGGAAAATCGAAATGATCGCCGGAGGGGCTTCGTTGGCGCCCAGGCGGTGGTCGTTGCCAGGGTTACCAGCAGCGGTGCGCAGCAGAAGCGCGTAGGTATCGACAGCTTCGATGACAGCGGTGCAGAACAAGAGGAACTGGCCGTTTTCGCTGGGGGTCTTGCCCGGCTCAAGCAGGTTCTGACCATCGTCGGAACCCATCGACCAGTTGTTGTGCTTGCCCGAACCGTTCACGCCGGCAAAGGGTTTTTCGTGCAACAGGGCAGCCAAGCCGTGCCGGCTGGCAACCTTGCGCATGGTTTCCATGACCAATTGGTTGGAGTCGGTCGCAACGTTGGACGCCGAGAAAATCACGGCGAGCTCGTACTGGTGAGGGGCCACTTCGTTGTGCTGGGTCTTGGCGGTAATTCCAAGCTTCCAAAGTTCTTCATTAAACTCGCGCATGAAAGACTGAACGTTGTCCGGTATGGCGGCAAAGTAGTGGTCTTCCATCTCTTGGCCCTTGGCGGGCAGAGCCCCCAGAACCGTCCGTCCGGCCAGCAGCAGGTCGGGGCGTTCGCTGAAGAAGCCTTCGTCGATCAGAAAGTATTCCTGTTCGGGGCCGACAGTTGTCACCACACGAGTCGCTGCCGTGTTGCCCAAAGCCTTCAGAACACGCATGGCCTGCTTGTTGAGGGCATCCATCGAACGCAACAGAGGAGTCTTTTTATCAAGGGCTTCTCCGTGGTAGCCGACAAAAGCCGTCGGAATACAAAGCGTGACACCTGAGGGGTCAGATTTCAAGAAGGCAGGACTGGCCGTGTCCCAGGCGGTGTAACCGCGGGCTTCGAAGGTTGCCCGAAGGCCCCCGGAAGGGAACGACGAGGCGTCGGGCTCACCTTGAATGAGCTCCTTGCCTGAAAATTCCATGATGACCTTGCCGTCGGCAGTCGGGCTGATAAACGAGTCGTGCTTTTCTGCCGTGATGCCTGTCAGAGGCTGGAACCAGTGCGTGTAGTGCGTAGCGCCTTTTTCGAGGGCCCAATCTTTCATGGCGTTCGCCACAACTTCGGCAACCTCGTTGGTCAGCTTCTTTTTTCCCGCCTGAACCAGCTTCAATTCCTTGTAGATGGATTTAGGCAGACGCTCACGCTGGGTAGCGTCGTTAAAACTGTTGGAGCCGAAGAGCGCGGGAATCCCGGTCACGGCGTCGACGATATCGGACATGTCGTCACTCCTTCGATAAATTTTGAACCCTCGAGCGCCTTGAAACGGAACTCGTCAGTCGCCCGCCTCGACGTCACGTCCAGACGGTGCATAGATGCTAAAGCAATATCCATGCCAAGTCAGCTTCTGCGAAGGCCCGAGCGATTATATCACGCCAGGCGCGAAAAACCAGAGCGCAAACAGGGAGATCCGTTAAAAATATCAACAAATTTTGGTTTTTTTAAAAAGAACTTCCGGACAAGGACTACAAATTTGTAGAAGGCCAGACTTGGTATTTCTCGATAAATTCTACAGGACGGTAGGTTTCTTTCGCTTGGCGCAAGCCGGGCTCTCCAAGATCCTGTTCCCTGTTCACGCAGGGGTAGGTCGAACTCAGACTCTTGGCCCAATCCTGAAAAATAGTCTGATAAACGCCCTTGATCGCGCCGTCGCCTTTTTCAAAGTGGATCACGAAGCATTTTCCCTGACGAATCGACTCTCCTTGGGCGTAAGCGATGGGCTTGCCGTCCAGAAACCACACGCGGCCCGAAAGCTCAAGTTCGGTGCGTAACTCGATCGCCTCGCGGGACGGCAGGTAGTCGCTTTGATCCTCCCGTCCGACCAGCCAGGTTTCAAGGACCTGAAGGGCATCGGCGGTGTCCGCCTCCCCTGGTCCCATGTCCCTGTAAGAAAAACCCTGGGGATAGGCGGCAAAAAAAGCGTGGACATGGTTGCGCTTTTTATGAAACTTCTTTCCCTCCAGCTCGGCCATTTCCTTCGTGTCGTAGACGTAATCCCAGTTATCACGGTCGGGACGGGCCTCCAGTCCCTTTTGTGCCAAAAGCTCAGCGTACTGCTGGCTTTGCCTTAGCGAACAGTTTTTCCAGTAGTCGTGGGTTGATACCAGCCTGTCCAGAATCGACAGGTCAGCGGGGACACCCCAGGGCAGGGCAAAAAAAGTCTTGCCGTGACGGGAACCTTCGATCGCATAGACCCCTTCTTCCAAACGGCTCAGCTGGTAACCGTAGGTTCTTCGGAAAAGATAGATATTAGAAAAGGTGAACTCGGAAATACCCGAGTCGAGACGTTGAAAATGAGGGTGAAGTTCGGGACGAAAGGAAAGATCGATGGGGGCAAAGGTGGGGTAAGTAGGAACCATACTCTCTAAAGTACAACGAACGCCCCTACAGGGCAAACCTGGCATATGAAGTTCTTTCGAAAAGAGGCTGAAAAACCCTGGAATGAAAAACTGAAACATTTTGTTGCCAGAAATCATAAGTGGGTGCACACTATCTTTACAGACCGCACTTCAGTTCGAGGTCACCAGCCTGAACGTCTTCTGACGAGACGTAATACCAGAATTAAGGGAGGAAAAGACCATGAAAAGCCTATTGGGCTCCTTGATCCTTTTCCTAGCAATCTTGACGGGATGCAGTAACCCTGCCAGCCTGTCCTCCTCCGTACCTTCCTCCGCTTCACCGGTCAACCGCTCGGTGGCGATGGGCAACTTCACCGGAGACGGTGTCGTCCTTGATATGTGGCAA
>JABEVL010000017.1 GCA_013043995.1 Spirochaetales bacterium
CCCTGGTACCAACTCGTCCTGGTGGACCGTCAGCACGAGTTGTCCTCGGATTACGCTCCCGACGACCTGGTCGACCTCAGGAGGGAAGGACTCGACACCTCGAGGCCGCACGAAAAGATGCGCAGGGTGATCTTGAGCGAACTCCGTGCGATGAACCGGGCCGCGCGACGCGACGGTGTCCGCCTGCTTTTTTCGTCGTGTTACCGTTCATGGATTTACCAACGCGACCTTTTCCAGCATTACGTGAACCAGGATGGACTGGCCGTGGCCGAACAGTATTCAGCGCGGCCGGGACAGAGTCAGCACCAGCTGGGTACAGCAGCCGATTTTGGTTCCATCACCCCGGAGTTTGCCGAGACTCGAGAAGGCCGTTGGATGGCGGCTCACGCCGAGGAGTTCGGATTTTCCCTGAGCTACCCCAAGGGCGAAGAGCGGGTGACTGGTTACATCTGGGAACCTTGGCACTACCGCTACATCGGTGCTGCGGCGTGCAGGGTTCAGAAAAAATGGTTCGGCGACGTTCAGCAGTACCTGCTGGAGTTCAATAACGCCCACGCTGCTGAGCTGAAAAAAAGCATGATCCGCTAGGGTCCGGCGCAATCCCGGAGAGGGTTTTCTTTATTCCGAGTAGTTTTTTTGCCCGCCCTGGGCTAGATTCTTTTTCATGTACCCTCTGCTGATGTCGAAAGTCCTGAAAGAAAAAGTGTGGGGCGGCCGTGTCTTGGACGACCTGTTGAAGATCCCTCTGGCCGAGGGCAAAATTTACGGGGAATCCTGGGAGCTGTCTTCGCACCCGAACGGCCCTTCCGCGGTGGTCAACGGCCCTTGGAAGGGGCAGACTCTGCCTCAGCTTTTGGAGCGTGAAGGGCCGAAACTTCTGGGACCCGAAGTCTTTTTCCGGTTCGGCGGCAAGTTCCCCCTGCTGATCAAGTACCTGGACGTGCACGACAGACTTTCAGTCCAGGTTCATCCTTCAGACGCCTACGCCCAGGAACACGAAGGCGAGTGGGGCAAATCCGAATGTTGGTACGTTCTGAGGGCGAGTCCCGACGCCCGCCTGATCCTGGGCCTGGCCGAAGGGATCAGCCGAGAGGTTTTTCAAGAACGGGTGTCTCAAAAAAAATGGAAAGGTCTTTTTCGCGAGGTGAGCGTGCACACCGGTGACTTTGTTCAGATCTTGCCGGGGACGGTCCACGCGTCTGTGGCGGGTTCGGTGCTTCTGTGCGAGGTTCAGCAAAACTCCGACACCACCTACCGCATTTGGGACTTTGACCGCCTGGAAAAGGGCGTACCGAGGCCGCTTCATCTGGATAAGGCCCTGGACGTGATCAATTTTGAAGCGCGGCCCGTTCCAAAACCTGCGCTTTCCCGCCCTTGGGAAGTGCATGAGGGAGTAGACTGGCAGCCGCTGGTGAACGACCCTCTTTACGCGGCCGCGCTGGTGCATTTGACCCAGGGCTGGCGTTCTCCGGCACGGGCCTCGTTCAGGTCTTATTCCCTGCTGGAAGGTTCCGGAAAACTCACGGGGGCCAAAAAGACCTGGGCTGTGCAGGCGGGTCAAACCTGGCTGGTCCCTGCTGGGGTGGAAACCGAGTGGGAGGGGAACCTGACCCTATTGGCGGCCTGGTCGTAGGGCCTCGTTTTACTGAAAGCCGAGCACGACGGGATTTTCGCTCAGGTGGAGGGTTTTGAAACGGCCGCTCGAAGCGGGCGGGGTTTTTTGGGGTTGCTCGATCATCGTATAAAGGCAACCCAGGTCCTGAAGGTCGTTCCAGGATTCGCAAACGGCGTAACGGTAGAAAAGCCTGTGTTCCTCAAGGATTTTTTTGCGCGCCGGGTCGTGTTCGTGGTCGACGTCGATCGCCTCGGCGAGCTTGGTTCGCACACCGCCGTACCAGGCCGTGTCCGAAGCAAAGGGATGCAGGCGTTTTCTCCCGTCCTCCCAAAAGATTTGAAAGAGTCCGGCTACCGACGGCACCTGAAGCGCGATATCGTGCCTGTCCGCCAGACGCAACGGAGTCCAGGGAACCCTGAAAAACGCTTGGTCGCCCCTGATCACCAGCACCACCCTGTAGTTTTCGTGCACGGCTAACCCGCTATTACCGAAGGAATTTCAGCCTCGTTGACCGGCGGGGTCAGCGGCACGTCGATCGTGAACCGCACGCCTTCACCGAGGCGGGACCAGGCTTCGATGTTGCCCCCCAGTTTGCGCCGGACCAAGTTAAAGACGATATTCATCCCCAGACCGGTTCCCCCTAAGTCCCTGCGGGTGGTGAAAAACGGCTCAAAAACGTGTTTGACGACAGAAGTTTCCATCCCTTTCCCGTCGTCTGTGTAGATCAGGACAAGGCGCTGGCCGTCTGTGCGAAACTGGAGCTGAATCCGGCCCGAGCTGCGCCCCTCAAAGCCGTGAAGGCAGGAGTTCATGAAAAGGTTGGTGACGATCTGGGCCAGGGCGCCGGGGTAGCCGCTGATTTCGAGGCTCGCGTCGCCGTCGACTCGAACCTGGACGTGCAGGCGCTTGTCCGAGGGACGTAGGGTCACGAAAACTTCTTCCAGGTAGGCCTTGAGGCCGAAGATCCTGCGCTGATCCGTGCTCTGGTCCGCCGAAATCATCTTGAAACTTTTGATCAGATTGGAGGCCCGTTCCATGTTGGCCAAAAGCAAAGCTGTCGATTCCAGGCTCAGGCTGATGAAATGATCGAGCTCGGAGCGTTTGAGCTGGTTGTTGGTCAAAAGGCCGGCCATCTCTTCGGTTTTTTCCCTGAGAAAGCTGGCGGCCGTGACGCCGACGCCCACAGGTGTGTTGATCTCATGGGCGACACCGGCGACCAGCCCGCCGAGGGACGCCAGTTTTTCACTTTCAACGAGCTGATTCTGGGTACGCCTCAAATCGGCAAGGCTGTTTTTGAGGGCTTCGTTCGCGTCGATGAGCTCACGGGTTCGATCCACGACCATCGACTCTAGCCGGCGGTTCATCTGCTCCAACTGGGCCTCGGCCTGCCGAAGTTCAGTGATGTCCTGCAGGGTCACGATGGCGGCCAAAAAAATCCCCTTTTCGTTGAAGACAGGACCTGCATTTACAAGCACATAGCGTTCCTTGCCGTCTCGGCGGCGAAGGATCATGCGGTCGTTCGTGGTGGATTCCCGGGCAAACGCCCGATGGACGGGGTGGGCTTCGAGAGCCGGGACGTCACCGCTGATTTCAAGGAGTTCAAAGGGGAGTTCTTCGGCGTAAAAGTCATTTTGCAGTTCAAGAAGTTCCTGGGCGCCCTTGTTGAGGGTGCGGATCCTGCGTGTGGCGGCGTCCAAAAGGATGATGCCAATGGGCGATTGTTGAACGATGGCTTCGAGGTAGGCTGTGCTTTCGGTGAGCCTGAGCTCTGAAAGGTGCCTGCGGGTGACGTCGATGGTGAGTCCTGCGATCAGGGGGGGGGAAGAGGGAAGGAAAATAGGAAACTTGAGGATCTCAAAGAATTGCCCGTCGGTATTGTTACTGTCGCCGTTGAAAAAATTCATGGGCCCGTTTTCGATAACCTGGCGGTCCTCGTTGAAAAAAAGCTCGGCCGTCTCGGGGTTGTAGACCTCCCATAGGGTTTTGCCGGCGCTGATTTGAGGGTTCCAGCGGCGGAACATCGTGTTGGAATAGATAAACTTTCCGTCGTTGTCGCGGATGAAAACTCCTGTCGAAAGTCCCTCAAGAAAGAGTTCGAAAAGTCCCCGGGTGTGTTCCAGCTGTTGAGCCACTTCGAGTTCCCGGCTCACGTCTCGGGCAAAAACGCAAAGGTAGCGGTCGTTCTCGTCCTGAAAAAAGTGTAGCTGCTGACGGACGGGGACGTGGGGACCCTTGGCCGGCTGATAGAACGATTCCTGGTCCAGAACCATGCCCGAAGCAAGTTCCGCCCAAAGGGCCGTTTGACGCTCGACGATCCAGCCCTGATCCACCAGCGTCGGAGATTTACCCACGAGCTCGTTGGCTTTGTACCCCAAGACCTGCAGCATCCGGGCGTTCACGTCGAGGATCAGGTTGTTCTCGTCCACCCAGTACACCCATTCGGTCCCGTGACCTAAACTGTAAAAGGCCCTCTGGGCGCGTTTGCGGGCTTCAAGAGAGGCGCTCCAGGCCTTGGATCTCCATAAAATGAAACCGACAGCCAACCATAACAGGGCTGTCGTTACGATGGACGGCCATTCAAAAAAGCCGACGTTGACCACATACAAAATCCAAA
>JABEVL010000132.1 GCA_013043995.1 Spirochaetales bacterium
ATGCGGGAGGTGGCGGCGTCAAAAACACCTGGCTCGCGGCTTCTGAGGCTGCAGGAACGGGAGGAAGACCGTTATCGGCAGGCAGGCTGACAGGCGGGGGAGTAGCGGCCGCCGGGGGACTGACAGGGACGGCGGCAGGAGCCGCCTCCGAAGCCGACGGCCCCGTTGCCACAGCAGGGGCCAAGGGCGCCGCCAGAGGCACCACCACAGGCGCCTTGGCCTGTGACTCGACGACCGCCGTCGAAGGGTTTGAAGGTGCTGTTGTATCTGTCTTCCAACTTTGATCCCCAGTCGAAGCCAAATAGCCCTCGAGCGAGGTGTCAATTTGAACCGAGACAGGGACGCTGTCCCCTGGGGCCATACCCAAAGCGGTTGCAGCCTTAGGAGAAAGTTTGACCAGACAGGCCGAACCTTCAGGAAGCCCTGAAACAACACGAACCTGGACAGTTTTTCTTGTTTTGTAGTTTTCGACGATCAAAACAGTGTTGCGGGGAAATTGATCCGAGGCAACGTAGTAGCCATCAAGAGGAAGTGTGGCATCCGACCAGACCTCGGCCTGGCCTTTCCAGCTTGTCTGCGCCCAAAGGGGGATGCTGAAGCCAACAAGAACCACAATCAACCCCAAGAAACGTTTCATAGCTTCCTCCTCTTTTCGTTTCGGTAAAAAGAGGAGGAAGCCTTAGCGAACGCTCGTCAGTTCGTAAAACTCACAGGGAAAGGACCAGCTTCGGTGCCGTTCCCCGTACTTTTGTCAAAGGAATAGAAGACGAGCCAGCGGATTTTCGAGCGTTCGCTCGGTGTGGAAGCAAGGTCAGAGCCTGACAACTCGGGGTCGGTTTTTCTGGCCGTACCGAGGTAGGCCCCCAGCGAGTCGTAGGCCCAAACGAGGTACTGTTGCGTAAAGTTTTTGAGAACCAGAGGGGGGCCTTTGGCCAAAACAGGCTCAAGTTTCGGAGCACCGGAAGAAGCAAGCCCCAGGGGGGCCGTCAAGGAGAACTCCATTTCGGCAGTTTTTTGAGCCTTGGTCACGACGGTCAGATCCCAGGTCCCTGTCGGAAGAGGCGAACCATCGGCCGTCTGGAGCGAATTGGTGCCAATCCAGACGGCTTCTCCTTGCTGCTGAACCGACCAGTTGTCAGGGTCCAGACGCCACCAGATCCGCTCCGCCGGGTGGTGAACGACGACCGAAGTGACGTCTCCCCACCCGTCTTTGTTGTCCACCTGGACCCAAACGGCCAATTTTTCCTGCCATTTTCCGACAGAAGGGTCAAAGACATGGTTGAGCTGGGTAAAGCTCTGAACAATCTGGGGCTGGGAAGGGGTGCAAGAGACGATCAGGCCACCCGCCAGAAGACCGCAGAAAAATAGTCCCAGACTCAAAGAATTTTGGCACCTGCTTCGAGAGCTTGAATCCAACGATCAATCTCCTCAAAGGTATTATAGAGGTAAAAACTCGCCCGTGCCGTTGAAATGACGCCCAGTTTTCTCGCCAGAGGGTGGGCGCAATGGTGTCCCGCCCGAACGGCGACCCCGCTTTGATCCAAATACGCCGACAAGTCGTGGGCGTGCACACCCTCGAGAGAAAAAGCGACGACTCCGGCACGGTCGGGGGCTTTCCCGTAGACCGTGAGGCCCGGTACACGTTTGATCTGCTCCAGTGCGTAGCTGGTCAGTTTCTGTTCCCAACCATGAATCCAATCCAGCCCCACGGTGCCCAGATAATCCAAGGCGGCGGCAAAACCCACAGCACCTTCGATATTCGGAGTTCCCGCCTCGAATTTGTAGGGAAGAACGTTGGGTTCAAAACCCTCAAGGGTCACGGAACGGATCATTTCTCCTCCCCCGGCAAAGGGGGGAAGTTTTTCCAACCAGTCTTTTTTGCCGTACAGCACCCCTAAACCGGTGGGACCCAGCATTTTGTGGCTCGAAAAAGCGTAGAAATCGACATCCAACGCTTGAACGTCGACGGGTCGATGAGGAGCCGCCTGAGCGCCGTCGACCAAAACAGGCACCCCCCTTTCGTGGGCAAAGCGCACAAAATCTGCGACGGGGTTGACGGTTCCCAGGACGTTGGAAGTGTGCGTGAGGGCCAGGAGGCGAACCCTGGAAGTCCACAACTGGGGCAACTTGCCGAATTCCAAAACTCCATCGGGGTCAAAGGGAATAAACTTCAGCACCAAACCGTGACGTTGCGCCGCCATCTGCCAGGGCACCAGGTTCGAGTGATGCTCCATTTCGGTCAGCAGGATCTCGTCTCCAGGATTGAGCAGGCTGCAGAACGAGGAGGCCACAAGGTTGATCGATTCGGTCGTTCCTCGGGTAAAGATAATTTCTTCTGAAAACTCAGCGTTCAAGAAAGCCCGGGTTTTTTCACGAGCCAGCTCGTAAAGCCGGGTCGCTTCTTCGCCCAAGGTGTGTATCGCCCTGTGAACGTTCGCATTCGAGGTCTCGTAGTAGGCCGTGATCGCGTCAAGAACGCTTCGGGGTTTTTGCGTCGTAGCGGCATTGTCCAAGTAAACCAGACGCCGGGGGGTTCCAACCCCGGCGAGCTCCCGGTTCAGGATCGGAAAATCCTGACGCAGGCGGTGAACCTTTTCGAGGTCGTCCATCACGGTGCCCCTAAGGCTTCGACGACTTGAGACTCGATCTCGGTGCGCAAAAACTCAGGGACTTCGGCGATCAGGTCGGCAAACAAACCTTCAGCGATCAACAGTCGGGCTTCTGCACGGCTTAAGCCTCGCGCCATCAGGTAGAAGACCTCGTCTTCGTTGACCTTTCCCGTGGTTGAGCCGTGGGAACACTTCACA
>JABEVL010000133.1 GCA_013043995.1 Spirochaetales bacterium
CTGACCTTGAGTTACCAAGGGGTGACGAGCGGGACCAGCTTTGGATTTGACCCGAGCTTAAAAAACGTGCTGGAACGCTACCCGCAAAGCCGGGATCTTTTTTACCGCTACCAGGACCTCAACTCGGCGGGAAATATCTGCCTTTGGGGCGGCGTTGGGCTGGCGCTCACAGGCCTGTTCCTGCCCACCTGGAGCGGAAATTCCAGCCCGGGGATGCTCGGGGTCTCCGTGGGGACGGTCCTGACGGGCCTCACCTCGAGTCTTGTGGGGGCCCTGCTGTTGCCTTCGAGCGAAAACCAGATTGCACGGTCCGCCGAAGCCTACAACCGCGAGCGTCTGAACCAGCTCCGGCCCTGAAAAGTTTTTCTCGGGGCCTTTCACCTTGTTCAAGCGCACTTCAGCCTCTACAATCGGGGTATGAAATCCAAGGTTGTCCTGATTGATGCTTTTGGCCAGATTTTCAGGTCCTATTTTGCTTTTGCCGGCAAGCCGCTCTTGTCCCCGGAGGGCAAAAATGTCAACGCGGTGTTTGGTTTTTTCAAGTCGCTCTTCCAGCTCGTGCGCGAACTGAAACCGACCCACCTGGCGATCTGTTACGATTCAAGGACGCCGACCTTTCGGCACGAGTTTTTTCCCGACTACAAGGCCCACCGGGACGCGGCACCCGAAGACCTGCTTTCACAACTTCCTGACATTGAAAACCTGATCAACGCCCTGGGATTGCCTATTCTTCAGAAAGACGGCTTTGAAGCGGACGACGTGATCGCCACGGCAGCAACACAGTGCCGTGCCGACGGCGTTGACTGCTGGATCGTGTCGAACGATAAAGATCTTTTGCAGTTGGTTGGAGGGAGCGTCCTCGCCCTGAGGTCGGACGGGAAAGGAGGGTACAAGACTTTTGGTCCCGAGGAGGTCTTCGCCGACAAGGGTGTTCGGCCCGATCAGATCTTGGACTGGTTGGCCTTGGTCGGCGACACGTCGGACAATATCCCCGGAGTTCCCGGGATCGGCGAAGTGAGCGCAAAAAAACTTCTGGCGGAGCGGGGAAGCCTCGGCGCCATTTACGCAGATCTGAGCCGGATCACGAGCGAAGCGCAGCGAAAAAAGCTCGAAGCAGGAAAAGACTCGGCTTTTTTAAGCCGAAAACTTGCCGAGTTGCGCACCGACGTCGATTGCGGCTTTTCTTACGACAGGGTGCGTCTGGAATGGAAGGTGGGTTCCCTGGCCAGCGAGCTTTTCCTGAAACTGAATGCAAAAAGCCTGGCTGCCGAGGCTTTGAGCCTGGGTAAGGGCAGTCGTGCGCCGTTGGAACCGGCGGCCGAGGACGGCCGGGCCGGCGAAGCGACCATTCAGCGGCTGTCGGGGAACTACGAAACCGTGACCACGGCCTCAGACCTCCATCGGTGGGTCGAAAAGGTGCGCCAAGCGGGGCAGGCGGCCTTTGACTTTGAAACCGATTCACTCGATACGATGAGCGCGCGGCTGGCGGGTCTTTCTGTCTGTTGCTCGGAGGGCGAGGCCGCCTACATCCCTTTTTTGGCCGAACCGACAGAAGAGCTTCCCGGCCCGTGGCTCAGCGAAAGCGAGGTTTTAGAGGCCTTTCGGGCCTTGTGGGAGGACCCCCAGTTCGCTGTCGTTGGCCAAAATTTCAAGTTCGACGCCAAGCTGCTCCTGCGCAGGGGCATCACCCTCGGGAGGCTTCATCACGACACGATGGTCGCGGCCTGGCTTTTGGACGCTGGAGCTACAAACTACGGTTTGGCCTCCTTGGGCGTCAAGTACCTCGGCGCCGAAGGACTGGACTTTAACGAAGTCGTTCCCAAGGGGAAAGATTTTACGGCTGTCGAGGTGCCGTTGGCGACAAGGTATTCCTGCGAAGACGCCGACCTCACCTGGCGCTTGTACAAGGTTTTTGAACCTAGGCTCCAAGAAAGGGGTCTGGATCACTTGATGAGCGGGGTTGAAATGCCCCTGACGCTGATTTTGGTCCAGATGGAGGACGCCGGCATCCTTCTGCAGGGCCGGGAGCTGGACCAGTATTCGCACGAACTCGCCCAGCGGCTGGCCGACCTTGAGGAAGAGATTTTTCATTTGTGCGGGGGAAAGCGTTTCAACCTGTCTTCACCCAAGCAGCTCCAGGAGGTTCTTTTTGTCGACCGTGGGCTCACCCCGCCTCCCCGTTCCAAAATTAAAACGGGATGGTCGACTGATTCGGAAGTTCTAGAAGAGCTATCGGCCGAAGATCCGGTTCCCGGGAAAATCCTGGCCCACCGCGCCTTGGCAAAGCTAAAATCCTCCTACGTTGACGTTCTGCCCACCCTTGTCAGCGCCGTCACGGGCCGCCTCCATACACAATTTTTACAGACAGGGACAGCCACGGGGCGTTTGTCGAGCAAGGATCCCAACCTTCAGAACATTCCGATCCGCGACGAGGACGGGCGGCGGATTCGCCGGGCTTTTGTGCCGCAACCGGGTTGGTATTTTGTGAGCGCAGACTACGCGCAGATCGAGCTGGTCGTCCTGGCCCACCTTTCGAAGGATCCCGCGTTGACCCTGGCGTTCCGCGAGGGCCAAGATATCCACCGGCGAACCGCCAGCCTGATGTTTGGTGTCATGGAAGGTCTGGTGACTTCCGAGATGCGGCGGGCAGCCAAAACGATCAACTTCGGCATCATGTACGGGATGTCGGCTTTTCGCTTGGCCGGTGAGCTTAAAGTGCCGCGCAAGCAGGCCCAGGAGTTCTGGGACGCCTACCAGAGGGAATTTGCCGGTGTGGGAGCTTATTTTCAGCAAGTGATTAAAAATGCTGAGCAGACGGGCTACGTGGAAACACTCCTGGGCCGGCGCCGGGTGATCCCCAACATCAGCGGCCGCAACCGGACTGAAAAGCAAGCGGCAGAAAGGATCGCCATGAACACGCCGATCCAGGGCAGCGCCGCCGACATCGTGAAAACGGCCATGCTGAGGGTTTATCGCCGCCTGGTGGCCGAAAAGCTTGAGGCGCGAATTTTGCTCCAGGTCCACGACGAACTCCTTCTCGAAGTCCCCGGCGACGAAGTCGAAAAGGTCAAGGAAATTCTCCGGCAGGAGATGGAGTCGAGCGTGTCCCTGAGCGTGCCGTTAAGGGTCGGCATCGAAGTAGCTTCCAACTGGGGGGATATGCACGCATGATCCTGGGGCTTACGGGAAAAGTCTGCTCGGGAAAATCCTCCCTCACCGAGGTTTTTGTCCGCCGAGGTTTTCTGCTTGTGAACGCGGATGAACTCGGCCACGAGGTTCTGGAACAGGAGCGCGGGCAGCTCCGCGGACGTTTTGGGCCTTTGGCCGCCCCCGAAGGGCACCCTGTCGAC
>JABEVL010000134.1 GCA_013043995.1 Spirochaetales bacterium
AGCTGGAACCGTGCAAAACTACTCAGGCGGATGGCAGTCTTCCTTTCAATTTCAGGACTTTCCTTTACCCGGCGGCGGAGAATTATCGTTTCAGGGCAGCAGCAACGGCGGGGCGCGAGGCACCTGGGCGAGTGTCAATTGGGGTCGGTTAACAGGATTTTATCCGGTGAGTCATCAACCCTTTTCAGTGACCTGGGACGCCGAAGTCCGTCCAGGGCAGTGGATGGCGCACATCCTGAGTTGGAAAGACGCCTGGGAAGACGATCAAGGAAGCCTTGAAGGAAGCTGGGGAAGTCTGGAACAGCCTTGGAAAATTAGGGTGGGTATTTTTTCTCCTCAAGGAGAAGCCCTGTCCTCAAAAGTCAACATCCTGTGGGGCAGGGCTGTTGCCGCTGATTTTCACTGGGAGCACAGCCCCCTGGCAAGGTTTCTTTCAGAGCCCTGGAGCGGCGGGGGAAGGGGAAATGCCACTTTGTCGTGGTCGAAAAGCAGCGGTTTGCTTTGGAATGCCGATCTTGAGTCTCAAGAATCTTATTACGGCACGGACCCCGTCAGTTTTTCGATGAGCGCCTTTGGCAACGGCGTCACGACTGAAGTGAATTCCCTCCGGGCAAAGTGGCGTTCCGTTCAGATCGCCGACGGACGTTTTCAGTGGAACAACCAGCTCAGTTCCTGGTCCTGGTCGTCCCGGCAAACCATCGACCTGGGGGAGAAAAAATGGTCCTGGATGGGGACGGGAGAAGGGCATAGCCTGGGCCAGGATGCAGGATATGAAACCCACTACGCTTGGAATCAGGCCACGCTGGGCAAGATGCACCTGGCGGGTGGGGCGATAACCCTTTTCTCAAAAGACAAGGGATGGAGCCTTTCAAGTTCTGACAGGGTGATCCAAATCAATGGCAACCCTGACGACAGCGTCCGTGTCGAAATCCACTCACCCGGGGGACTTTCTGTTTCAGCCGAAGGCAGATGGGCCTCGGGAACGTTGGACTTTGAGGTCACCAGTTTTAGAATTCCCCTGGGGCAAGCCGGTGACTGGCTCAATTCCGACCTCTTTCGGATGCGGTCAGGTGCCCTGATCGGAAGTTTTCACCTCGAGGGCCCCTGGACCGATCCGAACGTGACGGGCGATGCGATGTTTAAGCAGCTTGTTTTTAAAAACATCTATTTGAACCAGGTCGTTGGTCCCCTCGATGCCCCGATCGAGTTTCGAAATAAAACCATCAGGATGCCAGCGATCAATATTGGACCCCAAGGCCAGATCTGGAACCTGGATGCCCAGCTCCATCTTGACCATGGGGTGCCCGACCAGTTTTTGATCCATCTGGTCACCAAGGGTCTTTCCTTGCTTCCCGTTCATTACCCGCTGACAGGGGTCGACGTCGAGGGCTGGGTTTCGGGTTCTGTCACGATTCAGGGAGACAATTACGCCGCCACCATTCTGGCCGACCTCACGCTCCAGAATGCTCAAATTCACCTTGTCAATTCTCCTGAAGTGACGGGCTCTTACTACGGTGTGAACGTCAATTTGCACCTTAAAACAGGGCACAAAGTTGAATTTGTCTGGCCGGATCCCAACCTGCCGCTGGTGGACGCCATTGCCGCCGTCGATCAAAAACTTGACATCGAGTACAACGAAAGGACGTCGCAGTTTTCGATGGTAGGGAAAATTGATCTGCGTGCCGGAGAAATCAACTACGTGTCCCAGTCGTTTCAGATTCAAGAAGGACGTCTGACCTTCCAGGAAACCCAGGATTCTTTTGATCCTTACCTCGACGTCATGGCCCAGCTTCGGGTCAGGGAGAGCGATGGTCCCGTGATCGTGCAACTCAGGGCCAATGGGCCTTTGAGCCAGTTTTTTCCGCGTTTTAGCTCGATTCCCTACAAGACCCCCGAAGAGCTTCAGCAAATTGTCGGATCAACCCTGGCTTTGCCGTCGGATAACTCCTCGGCACCTCTTTTAAACTCGGCGGTCTCTGTAGCTTCCGACTTTGGTTCTGGTTTCCTGTTGCGTCCTTTTGAAGAATCTGTTAAAAAAAACTTCGGTCTTGATCTTTTCTCGATTCGAACAGAACTATTGGGAAAGGCTTTAGCCCACTCGGCGGTGAGTTCAGCAACACCGGGTTATCTGGACAACACGAGCATTTTTTTTGGAAAATACCTGGGGGACGATCTTTTTTTTCAGGGCGACCTGAATTTTCATCAGGACCAGATCGTTGGGGGCGTGCAGACTTCGGGGCTGAGCGTTGATCCTGAGATTCAATTGGCGTTCAATACGCCTTTCTTTCTTCTAAATTGGACGCTGACCCCCCAGCACCCTCAGAATCTTTTTGTTACCGACAATTCGGTAACATTCAGTTGGAATTGGAGTTATTGACACGAAGGAGCTTTCATGACGTTCAAAAGGATCTTGACCGCGGTACTAATGTCCGCCATCAGCGTTTCTATTTTTGCCCAGGCGGCGCCCAATCCTACCGTCGGTGCTCCTCCAGCCGCTTCAGAACCAGTGAACCCCGTCGAATGGTACATGAATAAGCCGATTCAAAATATTCGCTTTGAAGGTCTTAAAAGCGTGCAGCCCAGCGAACTTGATGGAGTGGTGCGCCCCTACATCGGCAAGCCCTTTACCAATGAGCTGTTTCAAGAACTTCAGGGCGATTTGTACAACCTGGATTATTTTGAAGGTTTGATTGCGCCCACGGCCATTAAGGCAGACCCGGCGGGAAGTCAGGTGATCCTTCTATTCAAGGTTCATGAAAAACCCCTGATCAGCGACATCCTTTTCAGCGGGAACAGCAAGGTTGGAACAAACGATCTTTTTGGCGTCATCAAGTCTAAAAAGGGCGACATCATCAACCGCAGCAAGGTTAAAACCGATGAGAAAGCCCTTCTGGACTACTACCACAATCACGGCTACCTAGCGGCGAAGGTGAGCTCCGACGTCGAAGAAGAGCCTGGGCACGGGGCCAAGATCTTCTTTACGATTGACGAAGGAAACCAGACCGCCGTTCGCCATATTCAGTTTCAGGGCTTGTCTTTTGCGACAGAAAGCACCCTCAAAGGCATCATGGATACCAAGGAAAAAGGATTTTTTGAGGCCGGACTATTTAAAGAAGCCACCTTCGCCAAAGACTTGCGAACGATCGAAGAATACTACTGGGATCGTGGGTACATTGACGCCAAGATTGTCGACGTTCAGAAAAAAACAGTTTTCGACAAGGCCAGCAATTCTGACATGCTGGACATCCTGATCACCATCCATGAAGGGCATCAGTTTACATTTGGCGGTTTTAGTTTCCACGGCAACGCCATTTTTGACACCAAAACTCTCGAAGGTCTCGTCCGACAGCCTGTTGGCTCGGTGCTGGATAAGTCGCGCGTCGAAGCTGACTTTCAACGGATTGTCGACCTCTATTATGAGAACGGCTATATTTTTAATGAGATTAAAAAAACGGAAGTCAGGTCCGGTCACAAGGTTTCTTACGTCATCGACATCGTCGAGCGTCCCAGGGCTCACATTGAAAGTATCATCATCAAGGGGAATACGAAGACTCACCGCAAGGTGATCACCCGTGAGTTGCCCATCGAAGTAGGAGACGTTTTCAGTAAAGCCAAGATCCTTCAGGGAATTAGAAATCTTCAGAACCTTCAGTATTTTGACAGCGTTGTGCCCGAAACTCCGCAGGGTTCGGCCGACGGTCTGATGGATCTGGTATTGAACGTGGAAGAGGGAAAAACAGCAGATCTCTCGTTTGGCCTCTCCTTCTCGGGGGCAACGACTTTCCCTGTTTCCGCCCAGATCAAGTGGGGAGACAAGAATTTCATGGGTGAGGGTTACGATTTTAACGTTTCTTCGAGCCTGTCCCCCATCATTCAGAGCATCAACACGAGTTTTACGGATAATTGGGCCTTCGATCAGCGTCTCACCTTGGGTGGAAGCTTTGGTTTTTCTCACGCGATCAATCAGAACATTCCTAATGATATGAACCCTCCTCTCTCCACAGGGTTGGATACGGCTGTTCCCGACCCCTACAATCCCACGGATTACGTTTTTTCGCAAAATACGACCTTCAACGGAACTCAGTACAACGCTGGTGCAGCTTTTCCCGGGGTTCCCACCCAAGCAAACATCTCACAATACAACCTCATCACGCGGTACCAGTACGATCTTTCAACAAATAACGCGCAATACAGCGTCATGCAGTATGAAGCTTACGCGTTTAACCTGGGCGTCAACTCAGGGTACGCTTGGTTCACCCCTTTCGGACGTTTCTCTATAGGTTCTGGACTTCAGTCAGGTCTTCAGTATGTGACGTACGACGCCAATCTTTTTCGTCCTGCCAACCAAGCCGTCCGGGATAATAACAACAACTGGCAGTTTAATAACCAGTGGTGGACCAAGGTGGCCTGGGATACTCGGGATCTGATCGTCAACCCCACTTCTGGTGGAATTTTGTCCGAGACCCTGACCTTCGACGGTGGGTTCCTGGTGGGGCAGTCGTCGTGGACACGGTCGGATACCCGTGCAGATTTTTATTACAAGATTCTTGAGGTTCCCATTTTTGATAACTACACCTTCGAGTGGGTTTTCAAGCTCAGATCGAACGTCAGTGTTCTGATGCCGGGATTGGGCGGGCCCTCTGACATCGTTGCTCAGCCCACGGAATTGCTTTCTGTCGACGGGATGCTGAATGGCCGCGGATGGGGCTACATCTATAACCTGAACGGGGTCTGGAATAACGGTGCGGAATTCAGGTTCCCTGTGATTCCCAACTTTATTTGGCTGGATACCTTTGTCGACGAGTCCACTCTCCTGTACAATGGCGGGGCGTACACGAGTTTTGGGCAAGTCCCTTATGGGCAGCGCCATTTTTCCTGGGGAACCGGGCTTAGAGTCGTCAGTCCTCAATTTCCCATCGGAGTGTATTTGGCTAAACCGTTTCTTATTGATAATTCTGGTACGATTCAATGGCAAAAAGGCCAGGGAATTTTCGGGCCCCAAGCCGATATGACCCTTGTTATTGCCTTTGGCTACAATATGTAAGGAGGTCGTATGAGACGTTTTTTACTCTCTTGTCTGGTTTTTGTGGCTTTGACGGGTATGGCAGGGGCACAACAGTTGCAGCAGTTTGCCAAAACAGGTCTCGTCAACCTTTCGAAAATCTATGCGAAGTTTTACTCCCAATCACAGGCCGTCCGTGATTTTGAGCAGCTGAAAGCCTCGATTCAAAGCGATATCAACAAATCACAGGATGAAATACGCGCTTTGATGGAACAAAAAACGAATGCGCAGAATCAGGGCGACCTCAATCAAGCCCAAAATCTTGATAACGAAATTCGGCAAAAAACAGCTGCCCTCAAGGATTTTGTCGCGGTCAAGCAGGCCGAGCTCCAGAAAAAAAGCGAAGAAGTCAGAAAAGATGATTCGTTTCAGAAGCTTCTGCTTTCTGAAATTGAGCAGGAAGCTATTTCAAAGGGTTTTTCTTTGATCCTCAATATCGACAAGGATACCTCCGTGGTTTGGTACAGCCCCGATGCGGACATCACAGATGGAGTGATTGCACGGCTCCAGGTCGACCTCGCGGCAACCAATCCGGTTCCGCCCCCGGCTCCTGAGACGTCAGGCCCAGGGGTAAAGCCCTAAAACCATCGAGCAAGATCCAGCATGGAGTCCCAGCAGGGCCTTCGTGCTGGGACTGCGTGTAATTTTTTCGTGCGTTTAATTTTCTGAGGAGCCCGGTTTTATTTGATCCTTGAGGATTTCCTCAAGGGTGGAAAACTTCTGGGCGTTTTCGGGGGAAATTTCGCTGAGATTCTGGTGGGCCGTCAAAAGAACTTCGGGGTTGGGCGAGTTGTTCTTCGTGACCGTCGTCCAGAATTGGGGTTCTCCGTCCAGCTTGCCTTCGACGACCCTCATAAGCCGCCAGATCCCCAAACCGCGGAGGAGCTTCTCGCACTCATTACTAGGGTTGAGCAAGGAAAGTGAACGCCCCGTCATGGCTTTCAGTTTTTTATGAAAACCCACTAAAAGGCCCATGAAGGTCGAATCCATGTAGGAACATTCCGAAAGGTCTGCGTAAACATCGGCGGGAACCGGCAGGCGATCTAACCGTTCCATTACCAGAATCTTGAGGTCCACAGAAAGAGAAGCTGTGATGTGACCGACAGCCTTGATGAATAAGCCGGCCTGTGTTTCCTGAAAATAAAGAAATTCTGGCACAGCTTCATTATAATGTTTTTTATTTGAAAGACAACTGGATAGCAGGGTTTCATGCGCACTTGAGGTGGGTTTCGAGATAGCCTAGAATAGCAAAATGCCCGAGCCCACTCCCATGATGCGCCAATACCTCGATCTTAAAGCTGAACACCCCGACAAAATACTTTTTTTTCGCCTCGGCGATTTCTATGAAATGTTTCGGCAAGACGCCCAGGAAGCGAGCAAGCTTCTTGGGTTGACCCTGACCCACCGGCAAGGCGAACCCATGTGCGGGATTCCCTACCATGCAGCCTCAGGATACATCAAGAAATTGCTCGATTGGGGAAAACGTATCGCCGTCTGTGAGCAGTCAGCCTCGGCAACAGGACGGGGAATGATGTCGCGGCAGGTGACGGAAATTTACTCTCCGGGTACTGTTGTGGACGATAATTTTTTGACGGCAAACAAGCCTCAATACGTCCTCGCACTTTTTGCCAACAAAACCCACTTTGCACTGACTTGTGCTGATTTCTCGACGGGCGAGATCCTGTCGAGCGAAATTTCGTGGGAACAAGGTTCTCAAAGTTTAATCCGAGAAATTGTCCGTCTTCAACCCAAAGAAATTTTGATTAGTGAAAGTTCACATGCTTCGGACTCCAGACTTGCCGAAGTTTTAGTGGCTCTCCACGCTGATTTTTTGTTGACGACTTTACCGGATTGGTACTTTGGACTCCCATCCTGTTTAACTTCGGTTCTCCAACACTTTGAGGTCGCAAGTCCAAAAGCCCTGGGCTGGCATGCCGACTCCCTGGAAGTTGTCACCATGGGGGTGATTTTGGATTACGCAGGGTCAAGGTGGCCAGGTCGATCCCTGGCGCACCTCAAGAACTTTCGTCGCTACTTTCCGGGCGATTTTGTGAGCGTGGATGAGGCCACTGCACGGAGCCTCGAGATCACTCAATCGGCTCGCGGTGGTGATGACTGGACCTTGTTTCGGGTCCTGGATGGGACGTGCACGTCTCTGGGAGGAAGAAGACTGCGAGCGTGGCTCAAGTTTCCTTTGAAAAACAAGAAGATCCTCGAGGCACGGCAAGATAAGATCGAATATTTCCTGGGGAACACCAGCAAACATCTCGAAGTCAGAAAGCTCCTTGGGGGAATGGGAGATTGGGAACGTCTTTCGAGTCGACTATCACTGGATAAAGCAGGGCCACGCGATCTCCTCGGACTTGAATCCAGCATGGAGAAAACCCTCGTTTTGTTCGAGGTTCTCGAAGCCCCTTTTGAAAAAGTGCTCACCGAGGAAGAATTTTCTTTGCTCCGGACGAATTTGTCTTTGCTCCAACGTGCCATCGACCGAAACACAGCTTCGATCCTTCAGGAAGGAGGCGTGATCGCCGAGGGGTTCGACGGAAAACTCGACAGCCTGCGCTATGCAAGAGACCACGGCGCCGAGCTTTTGCAGGCCTATGCCGACGAAGAAATGAAACAGCACGGTCTTTCTACCCTGCGCCTGAAGAATAATCGGCTTATTGGGTACTTTTTCGAGGTTTCGAGGATCCAGTCTGAAAACCTGCCGAGTCATTTTCGCCGCAAGCAAAGCTTGGTCACCAGTGAACGGTACACAACAGATCGCTTGGAGAGTCTCCAGGAGACCGTTTCAGTGGCAAAAGAACGCTGCATTGCCCTCGAAAAAGAGCTCTTTATTCAACTCACAGACCTGCTCAAACGGGAACTTAAAATCTTCCAGAAAATCGCAGAGGCTGTGGGCGAGTGCGATGTTTTTCAGGGGCTTGCTTGGGTCGCCCAGCGTCAGCGCTACGTCCGTCCTGAAATTCACGAAGGCTATGAACTCAGCATAGACGCCGGGCGTCACCCCATTGTCGAAGCCGCACTCCAGGAGAGGGCCTTTGTGCCTAACTCAGTTCATTTCAAAAGCAACGAAATTCTCCATTTGCTCACGGGACCCAACATGTCGGGGAAATCGACCTTCCTGCGCCAGACCGCCCTGATTGTCCTCATGGCCCAAATCGGAAGCTATGTTCCCGCGTCTTCGGCTAAAATCGCCTTGGTAGACCAGATTTTTTGCCGCGTGGGTTCCTCGGACAATCTGGCAGGAGGCGAATCCACCTTTCTTGTTGAGATGAATGAAGTGTCCAATATTTTGAGAAACGCTACCCGGGAAAGTCTCGTCATCATGGATGAAGTGGGGCGGGGCACGAGTACAAGAGACGGACTTTCTCTTGCCTGGTCTATTTGCGAGTACCTCCTGGGTGTCGTCAAAGCTAAAACACTTTTTGCAACCCACTACCATGAGCTGACAGAATTAAATGATCCCGGCAAATCCAATTATTGCGTTCTAATTCAAGAAGACGGTGAGGAGGTTATTTTCCTAAGGAAGGTTCTCCCTGGGGCTGCCGAGCACTCGTACGGAATTCACGTGGCCAAACTGGCTGGTTTGCCCTCAAGTTTGCTCAAAAGGGCCAAAGAGATTCTTGAAGAGCTTCTTCTGGGTTTTGGTACTGAAAGTGGCCCAGCTTTCAAAAGTTCTGTGAACTCCAAAACTCAGCAAGGAAGACTTTTTGATGAGAACTCCCTGATCTTGGACGAGATTCAATCCCTGGACCTAGATAACACTACCCCTCTGGAAGCCTTGCTCCGCCTTGAACGTTGGAAGAGGATGCTGAAAGAGGATAGCTGAAGCAAAATTGTTCAAACGCCGTCTTAGGATGTATGAAATTTCTCAACCGTGCTGTTTGCCTGGGATGCGACGAACCCCTTCAAATGGACGAGCAAAACGATGAACTTTGTTTTCTGTGCAGGATGAGTCTACCGGGGTGGGACGATAGTCAAAAGGATGTTTGTCCCGTCTGTGGTCAAACGAATCTGTCTGAGGAAGGCCTTTGTTGCGATTGCCGGTCCCAGACCTGGGCCTTTTCGTCGATGATGGGTTTGACACCCTACCGCCTTGGCCCCGGCCATTGGACTGCCGTGTATAAAAAGGAGCCCCGTCCCCGTTTGGTCAAGGTTTTGGCGGAAAGATTTTTTTGGGATACCGGTCTTTCAGCTGTTCTTGTACCCGTCCCGGCTCATGGACATCACAAACGCCGACGAGGTTGGGATCCTGTTTTAAAACTGGCCAAGGTTCTCGCAAAGGAAACAGGGTGGCCTCTCGTTTTTGCGTTAAGACGAAGACCGACGGCGAGCCAAAAAACCCTCGACCGTGTCGAGCGTTTTCTCAATGCTGAGAAATCATATTTCCTTACAGGAAAAAGCGTAAAACAAAAAATCTGCTGGCTGGTCGACGACGTTGTCACGACGGGCGCAACGGTTCAAGCCTGTGCGTCTTTACTTAAAACTGCTGGTGCAAGGGAGGTTCGGATCCTTTGCCTGGCCTTGCACTGACTTGACAAGAACCTTTCTTGCCGTTAAAGTGCCTTCAGACTAGTTTTAATGGGAAAAGAGTCGGAAACGGCTCTTTTTTTTATGGTGCGAGATGTTGCTTCCCCAGCCTGATGACCCTGTATTCAAGACTCTGCAAACCGCGCTTAAGCCGCTGGGTTTGGCTTTGGTCGACGTTGCCGTTCGCAGTAAAAATGGAACGACGAAGGCTTCTGTGACAGTTTTTGATGCAAACGGGCTTTCGATTGAAACGTGTGCCCAAGCGCACAGGATGATCGTTCCCCTTCTTGAAAACCAGCTGCAGACCGAAGACTTGTACGTCGAGGTGGGCTCGCCGGGGTTGGAGCGCAACCTTAAGTATGCCTTTGAGCTTGAACTCTTCAGGTCGCGCCCTGTAAAGATTCTTGTTGAAGGAGCTTCAGAATGGCTGGAAGGGATCTTGGAAAAAGTTGACTCTTCACAACTCGAACTTAGAACGGGTGAAGAACTTAAAGAGATCCGACTGGCCGATCTTGTCAAAGCCCGATTAAACGACCTTTAAACTTCAGGGAGGTTGAAAACAGTGAACTCCGAATTCGCAGAATCCATCCATCAGATTACGCAAGACAAGGGAATTTCAAACGATTTAGTACAGAAAGTCGTTGAAGAGTTCCTCTTGGCCGCCTACAAAAAGACTTTTGGAACGAGTGATAACGCCGTTGTTAAGTTTCAGGAGGACGGCGGCGAGGTGGGAATCTACGCCAAGAAAATCATCGTGGATAACGACGATTTGTACGACCCTGTCGGTGAGATTGAGTTGAACGAAGCTCGAGCCCTCAATGAGGAAGCCAATATCGGGGATGAAATTCTCGTCGAAATTAATCCCAAAGACTTTGACCGCCAAGCGGTTTATACGGCCAAACAAAGAGCGAAACAGTACCTGAGAGACATTCAGAAGGACACCCTCTACTCTGAGTTTAGCGACAAGGTGAATGAGGTCATCATCGGATACTACCAACGTGAAAGAAACGGTAATATCTACGTTGATTTGGGGCGTACCGAAGGCGTATTACCCAGAAAAAATCAGTCTCCCCGGGAGACCTACGCGCCTGGGTCAAGAATTAAAAGTCTTATCCAGGAAGTGCGAAAAACACCGAGCGGACTTCAGATCGTCTTAAGTCGTCGCGATCCCGAATTTGTCAAGAAACTTTTTGAACTTGAAGTCCCCGAGATTTACGAGCAAATCATCCTTATACAAAAAATAGTGCGTGAAGCGGGTTATCGTACCAAGGTGGCCGTTCGTTCAGTGAAGGAAGACGTGGATCCCATCGGTGCCTGCGTCGGACTCAAGGGCGTCAGAATTCAGGCTGTCATGAAGGAACTGGAAGGGGAGCGGATTGATATTTTACGTTGGGATCCCGATCCCAAAACCTTTATCCAAAACGCTCTTTCCCCAGCTCAGGTCACTCAGGTCGTTCTCCTGGACGAGTCGAGGCATCAGGCCTTGGTCGTTGTGCCTGAAAGTCAGCTTTCCTTGGCCATCGGAAAACAAGGCCTCAACGTTAAACTGGCTAACAGGCTCTGCGACTGGAGCATCGATGTCAAAACCGAAGAACAATTTGCTGAAATGGATCTTTCGCGTGAAGCCCGAGAGGCCGCTCATGGCTTGTTCCGTGATGAGGAAGAGGCAGAGGACGGGGTCATTACCCAAATTGCCGAGCTGGAAGGTGTTTCGGAACGTGTGGTGGAAATTCTTACCCAACATGGCATCGTTTTGATTGAAACCTTGCTGAATATGTCGCGGAATGACCTCAATAAAATTGATGGAATCACAGCTCAAGACGTTGAAAACCTGATGAAGGTGATCGATGAGAACGTCGAAATTGTCGAGGAAGATCCTGGAACGAGTGACATTGATTATTCTTCACAGGATGATGTAGAATACGAAGAGGAATTCGAATGCCCAGAATGTGGGCACCCCGTCCAAATCAATATGACCCAATGTCCCAACTGCGGAGTCGGATTGAGTTTTGAGATCGAGGACGAGGAATCCGAGGAAAAATAGGCCTTATGTCGGAAGAACTGGAAAACAAAAAACCCAAAGCTACTTTGATTAAACATCCCAAGGTTGAGCCGCCGGTTCAACCTCCCGTTGAGACGGGAGATGTCGAGAAGCGTAAGGCTGTGGTCGTTGTCAAGAAAAAGACTGTAGTCAAGAAAAAAGTAGTTGCACACAAGGATGAAACGCCAAGTGTTCCATCTCCTCAGGGTGAATCAGTTCCACGTGCTGCCTCTAAACCTGAAACAGGCGAATCCAAGCTTTCACCCGACAAAATTGCTGAATTTATGTCGAAAAGACCTCAGGAAATGCGGCGGATCGATCCTTCAGTTGACCGCCCAAAGCCTGAGGGGCTGAGAATTGAATCTGGACGCCCGCCACGCACTGATCGCCCCCAGGGGGATCGCGGTTCGCGCTCCTGGAGTGACCGTTCAGGTTTCAACACTCAACAACGTCCTCAGGATAATCGCCCGGCTGGTCCCTCCTCGGGCCAGAGTGGGCCTCGTCCGTGGGGCGATCGGCCTCCGCAAGGCGGACCGTCGGGACAAGGCGGGCCGCGCCCTTATGGGGATCGGCCCCAGGGTCAGGGAAGCCCCCGTCCGTGGGGCGATCGGCCTCCGCAGGGCGGACCGTCGGGACAAGGCGGGCCGCGCCCTTATGGGGA
>JABEVL010000018.1 GCA_013043995.1 Spirochaetales bacterium
GGAAAAAATCCGCCCCGCCGACGTCCTGGGCGCCCTGACCGCCGACGCCGGATTCGCGCGCGACCAGATCGGCCTGATCCGCGTGGGTGACTACGGAACCTGGATCGCCGGTGACCGTCCAGCCGCCGACCGCCTGGAACAGGCCCTGGCGCGCACGCCCATCTAAGGAAAAGTCAGACGTTTTGTGCGCGTGACGTAGAGAGACCCCAGCACGCTCCTGAATGCGGCGTTGCCCTTCCGACGGAGAATCGCGCCGCTTCGGAGCGGCTCCGGCACGCTCGAAAAGTACAAAAGGCCCCTCGCGAGCACCCGCTCTGCGGTTGCACGAGGGCCCCCTCGGTTGAGTCCGACCGAGGGCAACGACGGCCGGACTTTACAAGACCTGATCTGCCGGCGGAAGCGCACCCCCCCGAACGGGCTCTCTGCGTGTCCAGTGAAGAAAAATCTCCGTTTTAACCGCGTCCAGGCAGGTGTCTCCGCCTAATTGGCCATGCGGGTCCACTTGATGTAGTACTCGGTCCCGTTGATCTGGACCTCGCCCTTGAAAAGATCGTCCACAGAGGTGACACGCCCGAGTTGCCAGGGGTACTGGGTATACTCGGTCTCGGTCACTTTATTGTCCATGGAATTTTGGGGCATGAAAAATACTTTTGCTCCCAAAACGAGATCGGCCTGTACAGTTTTATGGGTGGGTGTTACGAAGTTCGCCCAGTATTCCTTGCCATCCTCGACCCGAAGAACCTTCGCCTGGTTCTTGGTGTCTGCCGAAGGAGGCGTGAGGACTTTGACGACCCACCAGTTATCTCCGTCAGTTTGACTCGTTCCATTGTCTGCTAGTACGTCTCCCGACGGAAAACCGATGGGCGCGGCCGCTGTCGCAACGGCATCGGCACTAGAGGCGTTGTTAGTGAGCGAGGAAACAGAACCTAAGACGTCCCCCACACCTGATGGAAGCGACGAACACGCAGAGAGAGCAAAGGTCGCCGCACTCACGAAAATCCAAGTTAATATTTTCATAAACCCTCCTACTTTACTTTTATCAGCAACGCTGATGGCACCAGTTCCACTTCTAAACTGAACAACTGGCGATCCGAATTTATTATAGCCTCGGTAGGGATGATTTCAACTGAGAAAAATAAATAATGAAAAAAAATCTCCTGTAATTTAGAATCACTCTTCATCTGAGAAGTTATGGCAGAAATTCTGCAGCAAATTTTGCTGACAAAGACGGTTACAGGTGCCGGGGGGCGTTCTTCAAAGCCCAGGCCCAGGTTTCATCCCACTGCTGTTTTCCTTTGGAAAAATCCAGAACCCCGTAGGAGCCCTTGAGCACGGGCTCGCAGACCCAAACCTGGGCGGGGAGGCGAGCCGCCCGCTCGATCTGGTGGGTGTTGATCGTTCGGTAGAGGTACTCCAAACCCAGGGCCGTATTTTCGACGATGTCGAGATGAAAGCCGCCCATCGCCGAGGCACTTTCGGCTCCGGCGTGCGACAGGTCGGGTTTGTGGCTTGTAGCGGCCGTCGTGCCCATCCTGTCGATCAAGAAAATCTCGTCGCAGTTTTCGGCTTCAAGGGGTTCGACAGGGATGGAATCGGGCCCCGTCCCCCCGTCAAAGTAAAGGCCTTCCAGCCCCTTGCCGTGTTTGGCCCCGATCGGTTGCGGGGGAAAAACGATGGGGATGGCGGTCGAGGCCATCAAAACGTCGACAAGGCTCAGGTTTTTATTCTGCGGGTCACGGCTCAACAGTCGAACGGGTTCGCCCGTGGCACGGTCGACGGCACAAAACCAGGTGGGGATGGGCAGGTCTCCCAGGGTAGAAAACCCCAAACGCTTCTCGGCGACGTGTTCGAGCAAGCGCCTTAACGGGCTGTTGTCCAAAACGCCGCCCTGGGCGAAGGCGGCCAGGCTGTACGTGAAGATGTCCTTGTTTTTGAGTGAGCTCAAAAGTCCGTAGTAGGTGTCGGCACCCTCGTCGCCGGGTCCGCCCCAACGGAACTCGGCCCCAGGAGGCGCATTGCCGTCCAAGGTCCTCAAGATGGCGTTCAAGACCACGGCGTTCAGGGCCCCCGAACTGGTACCCGCGATGACGTCGGGGCGGACGATCCTTCCCAAGGGCGTCAGCCCCTCCAGAAGCGCTTTGGCAATGGCGGCCTCTTGAGGGATAAACGCCGCAGCCCCGGCAAAAGCGAAACCGATTTTCATCGACGTTCCTCCGTGTTCCATTTTGTTCAAGGATTAGGCTTAAAATCAAGCCGAATTTTCATTTGAATTACCCGGCAATGCTACACTTTTTTGTTCCCACGTTCACAATAGAATGCTATAATGCGCGCTGAGGTAGCATAATGATATTCCAAAGTCCGTTCCGCGGCGGAGCCAGTGTTCCCCACCGCAAACAGACGGCAGAGCGGGCAACAACTGTCATGCCCGTTCCGCCTAAAGTCATCATCCCGCTTCTGCAGCACACGGGAGTCATCTGTGACCCCAAGGTTCAGAAGGGTGATTTCGTCAAAGTAGGCCAAATTTTGGGCGATTCCGAAAAATTGATGGCCGTACCGATCCACTCGAGCGTTTCGGGCAAGGTTACCAACGTCGATCTGATGCTCTGGGCTGGCGGAATTCAAGTCACCAGCGTTGAGATTGAGACCGATGGCAAGCAGGAACTCGCGCCCGGCCTCGTCCCGCCCGTCGTTCGGTCAAAAGAAGACTTTCTGGCGGCCGTTCGGGCCAGCGGGCTTGTCGGCTTGGGCGGTGCGGGGTTCCCCACCCACGTCAAACTGGCCCCCCCGGCCGGGAAAACGATCGACACTCTCATCATCAACGCCGCCGAGTGCGAGCCCTACATCACCAGCGATTACCGTGAAATCCTCGAAAACACCGAGTCAATCGTCGCGGGCGTTCAGGCTGTGGCGACCCACCTGGGCCTTTCCCGCATCTTGATCGGTATCGAGGACAATAAACCCAAGGCCGTCGAGGTGCTCAAAAAAGCTTTTTCAGGGGACCCCAAGGTCCGCGTGCTGCCTTTGAGGACACGCTACCCCCAGGGCGCTGAAAAAATGCTGATCTGGGCGACCGCGCGGCGGGCCGTCGGCGTGGGCAAGCTCCCTTCAGACGTTGGCGTCATCGTCCTGAACGTCACGACCGCGTCCTTTTTGGGAAAATACCTGAAAACAGGCCTCCCCTTGATCAAAAAACGGGTGACCGTCGCGGGCGGCTGCGTCAAGGAACCTCAAAATCTCGAAGTGCTGATCGGGACACCCCTGGCCGACGTCTTTAACTTTGCCGGAGGTTTTGTCGAAGAACCCCGCAAGGTCATCATGGGCGGCCCGATGATGGGCGTAGCCCAGCACTCGCTGGAAACCTCGGTCGTCAAGCACACCAACGCCCTCTTGGTGCTCCCGGCGTCGGAAGGCCAGTCCCCCGCGGCCTCGGCGTGCATCCGTTGCGGACGCTGCCTGACCGCGTGCCCGATGGGGCTTGCTCCGCTCATGCTCAACCGCTCGGCGCTCAACAACGACGCCGAAATCCTGGAACGCTACGAGGTCATGGCCTGCATCGAATGCGGCAGCTGCGCCTTCGTTTGTCCTTCCAAAATCCAGCTGGTCCAGGGTATACGCCTGGGCAAAACTCAGGTTCGACTCGCCGAAGCCAAGAAAAAAGCCCAGGCCGCTCAACCCACGACGGGAGCCCGCGCATGAACGCACCCCTTTTAGTCACCTCCTCCCCCCACCTCCGCAGTTCGGCCACGACCAGGCGGATCATGCTCGACGTTTTGTTGGCCCTTTTGCCGGCCATGGGCGCGAGCGTCTATTTCTTTGGTGTCCGCGCGGCCCTGGTCATCCTGGTGACCGTCGCCTCGACCATGCTCACCGAGTTTGTCACCCGTAAGTGGATCCTGAAACGGGATTTCCGTTTGGGCGACCTTTCGGCCGTCGTGACCGGCGTCCTTCTCGCCCTGACCCTGCCCCCCAGCGTTCCCCTGTGGATCGCCGCCGTCGGCGGTGTGCTGGCGATTTTCCTCGTCAAGGAGATCTTTGGCGGACTGGGACAGAACTTCATGAACCCGGCTCTCGGCGCCCGTGTCTTTCTCTTTCTGGCCTGGCCTGCGGCCATGACCAATTGGGTTCAAC
>JABEVL010000135.1 GCA_013043995.1 Spirochaetales bacterium
AGGCAGATCCGTGCAGAACTGGAAGAATCAAGGGGTTCAAAACTGGCGGGGGGAAGAAAAGCGGGACGCAAAAGCCGGGTCAGGGTTTCGATACCCCGGGGTTTGAAATCCTCAAGGCCGTCGGCCAAAAGGGCTTCAGCGATCCTTTGATCGTAAGCCGCCTTGGTCACCCGCAAGGTCAGGTAATGGGCCGATCTGGACCGGATCAGCATTCCGTCAAGAAAGTTTCCTTCGCCGTCTTCAAACCGCAGGCGCCGAACGGACAGTTGAACCCGCCCCCATACCAGTCGAGCCCAAAGCCCAAAGTCTTTGCGGGGGGCGTTCGACAAAGGAAAAAGTGCCGGGGGGGAAACCAGAAAGGTCTCGCCGTCGCGTTGCAGCCACGCCCGTCCCGAACGGTTCCACCGTTGGTCCCAGGTATCCAGAAACTCGACCGGCCAGGTTTCTTCTTCCCCAAGGTTCCCCTGAAAACGCAAGAAAAAGTAGCTCAGGTAGCTGCTGAGGGAAAGACTTTTACTGTGGGTAAGAACCAGTGCCGCCATGGGCCCTCCATGTTTCGTCCTTAAGTTTGGACCAGTAAAGCTCATATTTCATGAGAATTTCATGTAATTAACATGAGACTTGCACGCAAAAAAGAAAACCCTTGTCCGATAGGGGGCTCAGCATGGAAATGTTTGTTTTATCCCGGTTAAGCCGTCAGCTTCTTGAACTGGCGTCGCTGAAGGCAGAAGGCGTCAATCTTTGGTACGAAGCTTTTGAAGCCTGCTCTTCGCCCTCAGAATGGAAAGAGTTCCTGGCTCGGCATCAAAAGGAGGCGTTCACGGCCCGATTGACGGAGATCTACACGGAAATTCAGCGAACCTACAAAACCCCGTTCCGTCGGGTTCGCCCCGTCTCCTGGGAGGAATGAACGGCTTTTTCCGGCCAACCGAAAAGCCTCTCTTGTCTCGGTCTAGCTTTGAGGCTGACCGAAAAAGAATCCCTGAGCCCAGGGACATTGGGCCTTTTCCAGGAAGGCTTTCTGGGCGGCGGTTTCCACACCGACGACGATCGTGGTGATTTCAAGCTGGCGGGCAGCACCCAGCAGGGCCAAGAGCATATTCTCGGCATCGGTTTCGCCGGGCACCCCGCCTAAAAGACTTTTGTCGAGTTTCACAGCGTCGAGGGGGAACCTTTTGAGGCTGGATAAGGAAGCCCAGCCCACGCCGAAGTTATCAAGCAAAAGCAGCACACCGAGGCTTTTGAGCGTCTGAAGAATCTCAAGGGCCTCGTCAGGGTTCATCAGGAGGGTCTCTTCGGTGATTTCGAGGGTCAGTTTTTCGGGGGGGAACTGAGTTTTTTCAAGGCTTTCCCTGAGGTGGGAAACCCACTGGGGAGAATAGAAGGTGTGGTCCGTCACGTTGACGTTGACGCCGATGACCTGACCCGCAGAACGCCCCTCTAGTCCCTTTTTCAGGGCGGAAAGGACGATCCAATCGTGGATGGGCTCAAAAAGCCCCGCGTCTTCCGCCAGCGGGATGAACTGGTGGGGCAAAACGTTCCCCAGATCCTTATGGTGCCAGCGGACCAGGGCCTCGAAAGACAGGGGTTGCCCGGCCCCCAGACCGATGATGGGTTGGTAAACGACGGAGAGCTCCCCCGAACTCAAAGCGTGGCCGATGCTCGCCGCCAAGGCCTGACGCTCCAACGAGTGGGTGTTCTGTTCGTCGCAGTAGTACTGGAAGCTGTTTCGGCCGCTCTCTTTGGCTTTGTACATGGCCGCATCCGCGTTCTTGAGGAGAGTCTGAGCCTCCCTTCCGTCCTGGGGGAAAAAGGCGATTCCGATGCTGGCAGAAACGTGGACTTCCTGACCCGCAACGTTAAAGGCCCCTTGTGCCGCTGAAAGGAGCTTTTGGGTCACGCCGCCTAAAAATCTTTGATCCACGATGTCCTCGACCAGGACGACAAACTCGTCGCCTCCCAAACGGGCTACCATGTCCGTCGAACGCAGGCAGCTCCTGAAACGTTCGGCAATTGTTTTGAGAACAAAGTCTCCGGCCTCGTGGCCCAAACTGTCGTTGATCGGCTTGAAGTGGTCGAGGTCGATGAAAAGGACGGCCAATTTGCGGTTGTAGCGCCGGGCCTTGGTCACGGCGTGGCCCAGGGTCTGGTTGAGGGCGGCCCGGTTGGGCAAGCCCGTCAGTTCGTCGTGGACCGCCTTTTGCAAGAGGCGTGATTCGGTGTCCTTGACAAGGTTCTGGACGCTTTCCTGCTGGGCCCGTCTCTCGCGGACGATTCTTTTTTTGAAACTCAGCACCAGGAGCCCAAAGGCGACGATCATCACCGCAATCAGGGCAAGAGTCAGTCCGAGTGCCGCAGGCCACCAGGGGGCGGCTTCTTGAGCCCGTGACCTTTTCAGCTCGACCTTGAGCTCAGCGTTTTTATTCTTGAGATCCGCGACTTCGGCCTCGGCGGCTTTTTGCTTGAGCTCGGCACTCGCCAGCGCCTGAGCTGTTTCAAGGAGCGACGGTGCCGGTGCAGGGACCGGGGCGGGGGCGGCTTGCGGGAGAGGTGCGCTGGGGACCGGCGGCGGAGCATCGCTTGCCAAGTGAGGACGG
>JABEVL010000136.1 GCA_013043995.1 Spirochaetales bacterium
ACATAGAACGTGTGGGCCCCGTCCGAAGACTTGGCGCTGTAACCGAACGAGAGAACCGAGGATCCCGTTCCCTGATCTGAGGGGAGGCCTACGACGTTGGAGCTGATGTCGGCGTCCGGCAAACGGAACGCGTCCGTGTTCTTACGGATTTGAATCAGGCCTTGAACGTACTTGTAAAGCTTGTACCCGACCGTCGACGTGTTGTAGTTCGTGAAACCGCCGGCAACGGGGTCACCCGAGTAAGGGGAAACTGCAACTTTGGCCACAGGGTACGATTCGGTGCTTGAGAACAAGATCTGGTTCACCGCGTCGCTGGCATTATAGGAGTTGTCGTTGAAAATTCGTCCTGAACTTGAGGTAATGGTGGTGTAGTTTGAACCCACAATCCCGGTTTCTTTGGTGCGGAACATCTCGTCGCCGGCTTGCATAAAAGCGAGGCCTTGGCTGGTCATAAGGGCCGTGTACCCAAGCTCCATGCGTTGAAGAGCCGTGTTGTAATCGGCAGCAGACGTGCTCAGACCGTCGGCACAGGCCACCACGTCGTAAAGACAAAGGTTGTCGTGGGCCGAAAGGTAGTTGACGACGTTGTTCGTCGAGAAGGTTCCGCCCGAAACCTTATCCCAAACCGAGTTGCCGCCGCCATCGTTGGGATTTCCCGAAATGTCCTGAATCAGGAAGTTGTAATTTTGACCGGCACCTGTGATAAAGGCTTTGGACCCGTCGTTGGGGTAACCGTTCTTGAAAATTTGGCGGAAGCTATCCGAAAACATCCCGACGTTCAGACCATTGAAAAGCGAGGCGTTGTTCTGGTTGGAGCCAACCAAGGCGTTTCCTTGGTAGTCAGAGCTGGCGCCGCCGTACATACCATTCCAGCCTTCGCCGAGGAAGACCGTGTCGGGGTTATAGCTCTTGGCCACGGCGTAGGCGTCCTTGATCGTCTGGTCGTCCAGGACACCCATCAGGTCGAAACGGAACCCATCAACATGGTAGGTCTTAACCCACTGGGCAATCGAGTCCACGATCAGTTTGCGCGTCATTGTGGCCTCAGTTTTAACGTCGTAGCTTCCTGCGCCGTTGTACGACGTCGAACGGTAGTAGTAGCCGCCGACGGCGTTGCCTAAAATGGTGTTGTTCGCCGTGTGGTTGTAAACCACGTCAAGAATCACCCCTAGACCCGCGTTGTGAATGGCGTTGATGAGCGTGATGAGCTCTTGTACCCGCGAAACAGGGTTGTTGGGGGCTGCCGAATACATCCCCGTGGGCGTGAAGTAGTTCTGAGGGTCGTATCCCCAGTTGTAATTGGCTCCGCTGTTGAGAATGGTTGTTTCCCGCGTGCCGATCGCCTGCTGGTTGTAAAAAAAGTTTTCCAGGGGACTCAGCAACTGGATGTGGGTCACCCCCAGATTTTTAATGTGGGGCAACATGTCAATCAAGGCCCCGTAGGTCCCGAAGGGGTGCGTGAGTCCCAAGGCCGGGTCAACCGTAAAATCTCGAATGTCGGTTTCATAAACGATGGCGTCGCGGTTTGACTTGTAGGGGTAGGATGAAGAAAAGCCGTCGTTCGAGCCGTTAAAGTAGGGGGTCGTTGTGGTCAAAGCCGTTGCAAGATCAACAACGGCTCCCTTGCCCTGACTGTCTCCCGTTATAACATTTGTCCCTTGATGGACCCATTGGGCCATCGAGGGGGCGTAGGGGTCAAGGGTCATCGTCCCGCCAACAGAGTAATCATAGAGGGGGATGGGAGTGCTCCCATTCATGGAAGTCGAAGCGGGCAGGCTGCTTACAGCCACGGGGCCGTAGGACCAGATGCCCGTCGTTTTATCTAAAACCATCGGCTGGGTGCTAACGGGCGAGCTCAAAGAGTCATTCCAGTTGGTATAAAAACAGACGGAAACAGAACTTGCGGTAGGGTTCCAGAAGTTGAAAGTGACGTTTGCACCCGTGCTGTCGAACACCAGTCCCAAGGGGGCTGTCGGTACCATGGCGCCTGAATTGTTGTAGTTGGCATCCGGCGGTACCGTCATAGGGGCTGCCGGTGTCGACGAAGTCGTCGGCTGGGAACAGGCCGACAAAAGGACAGAAAAAACAAGAAGAAAGAAATTTGATCGGAGAAAATGATTCATAGAAACATATTTCATGATAACCTCTTGAGAGGTGTAAACCCAGATCAAACGGGAGTCAAGAAAAAAAGTAGATGAACTGAAATTAATCAAATCCAAATAAATTGCTTGACAGATCAAACTATGAAGATGTTTAATGGTAACAAATGCAACCGTGTGTTGTCCGGCTTGCGTTGGGTTCTTGGGCCTTTTAAAGGGCTTGGGGCCTGGCGGGAGGTGGGGCACTCTCGGGCATAAAATCTTAAGTAAGGAGGGTTTCAATGAAGAGAACCTTCAAAGGGACCATAAAGGCCGGACTCGTTGCCGGTGCTATTGTCGCGATGAGCTTCGGCGCTCAGTCGTTGTTTGCCGCAGACAGTGGTTTCGAGTTTCATGCGTACGCACGTTCAGGCTTTGCTTTTGCCCCAGGCTTGTACTTGTCAGGCGGCCAGTTGGACGAACACGGGATTGGGCGGCTTGGAAACGAGCTTAACCAAAACTATGTTGAGTCTGAATTAGTTCATAGCAACACCAACTCTGACGGATCTTGGGCGAAGTATCATGTTATGTTTGTGTTCAACTCAAACAAAGGCGTTAATAATGCTAATACTGGTACTAGCGCTTTCCCGAGCTATCCAGGTTCCTACGGTGCAAATGGCGTCGGCGACGTGCTGATGCGCCAAGTTTACGCCGAGATGGGCGGCTTTTCTTGGGATCCCAAGGCGACCTATTGGGTTGGTGAAAGGTACTATGGCCGTGACGACATTCACATCCTGGACTATTTCTGGCGCGACATGTCGGGTGAAGGTGTCGGTATCACGAATGGACTCAATGGTTTGTTTGACTTGGCTGAAGTTCTTTTTCAGGGCCCCACAACGACTGCTACATCGGCCAACTACAGTGAACAATTCATTCCTTTCACGACTGACCTAAGGTTGCATTTGGGAGCTCTCACTCCGGCCCTTTCCGGTTTGGAAGTTGAGGCTGCCGTGACCTATGCCGATACGGCAAATACCGCATCCAATGGTAGTGGCACATCCAACTATGGAATTCAGGCCGCTTTGGTGTACAGCCCGGATAAGTTTTTCTGGTTTGCAGACGGATATTCCCGGTTAGTACTTCAGTATGGAATGGGGGACAGTGCAACGGAATGGTCGCTCGGAACAGCCAATGCTAATATTGGTGCCGATGTGAATGCGTATGGTATTCGTGCCATAGTTTTCGGTGAAGCCAGCAATGTGCTTCCAAACTTGGACATTATGCCTGAGCTCACCTACGCAATGTTCAACAATGCCGGCTCACAGGGGAATAACGCATCGGGAGCAGTCGTCGCTCAAGATGTGGCCTCTCACCTGTCTTTTGTAATCCGCCCTGTCTACAAGTTTACACAAAACCTTTCACTGCAACTTGAAGCAGGTTTTGATCACATTTTCGCCACCAACCAACTTACCTACTATGGTGCTGGTGGGAACGTTGCGACAGGAAATGCTGGTGTCGCAAGTGCAGGCTTTTCGGCTACCAACTACAAGGTCACCTTGGCACCGACCCTTTCCCTTGATTCTGGTTTCTGGGGTCGTCCTCAGTTGCGCCTGTTCTGGAGCTTGGTTGGCACATCTGGCGCCCAGAATGTGTACGGATGGAACGGCACAGCAAATGGAACCTACACAGCTGGTTACGTAGATGCAAACGGTACCTCAACTCTGGAAAACCGCTTCGGCGTCCAGTTCGAGACCTGGTTCTAAGATTCTTTCGAGGTCGGTGTAAGAGCTGACCTTCTGGGTCTTTCCCGGCTTTGCCGTGAAAGCCTGGAAACCCGATCGATAGCTCGGTCGGGTTTCCAGGACCCCTTGTTTCAAGGGGGACTTATTCTGTCACCTTTTGGGTGATTGATATCAAGGAGTACTGCATGAAAAAAATGCTTCCGTTGATTTTGGTCGGCGCTTTGGCCATGGGTTGCGCTACCACTCAAAATAGTGCGCCGTCGGCTCCTGCTGCGGCGGCCCCTGCTGCAGCAGCTGCTGCGGAAACAGGTGGAATCCAGCTTGAACCCGTTCCGGCTTCCATTGCCGCTTATGCCGCTAAGGTTGGCGTGCTGAACATTGTCAAAGGCGCTCCCGTGCCCAAGATGCCCGGTGTGACCGTAACAAAAAATTCTGACGGCAATGCCATTGTGACCTGGATGACCCGTATTCCCGGAGCTGAAATTCAGCTGATGGGCGAATACGAAGGCTGGAAGCCGGATTTGGGCCTGGTTCTTGACAAGGTTTCTGTGGGCAACAATCGTTTTGTCCATGTCATCAGCTTTTTGGTCAAACCCACCGCCACGATCATTTACAAGTACATGGTGAACGGCAACTGGACCGAAGACGCCATGGCTCCTGTTTTTTTTTTTTAATGATACGGCGGCCACAACGGCAAGATTGACGTAGCCGCCATGTTGGCTGCTGCCAAGTAATCCGGCTAGGTTTACTGAACTGGGGGGGCTTCGGCTCCCCGTTTTTTTGCTCTCTTTACGGTCTTTAGTGGGTTGGCCTGGACTCCTTCCCGCTAAAGACCTTTTAATTTTGTGGGTCAAAACCAGGTCAAAACCATCCCGTTCGGGTGTGATCAACCGGGTGGCGGGGGTTGCGGCTCCTGGTGGACGCGCCGGAACAGGGGAAACGCAACCGGCTGGAAGGGAAAAAGAAAGAGGGGGGAGCGGAATAACAAAAACGGCCCCTTTCGGGGGCCGTTTTTTTATGGAGCGTGGGGGCAGGCGCCCCCCAAAAATACAAA
>JABEVL010000137.1 GCA_013043995.1 Spirochaetales bacterium
GATGGAATCTTGCCCTGCGTAGGCGACGGCGTTTTCCAAAAGATTCAGGAGGGCCCTTTGAAGCAAGAGGGCATCGACAAAAATCAGCGGTAGGGCGAAAGGCAACCTCAGTTCAACCTTTGCTTCGGGGTGGAGTTCATGAAGCCGCTCCTTGGCCGAATACGCGAGGTCTTCGGCGGGAAGCCACTCTTTGTGGGGTTGAAGAACGGAGTCAGACAGGCGTGTCAGGTCCAACAGGTTGTCCACTTGGCGACCTAACCAGCGGCTCTCGCGTCCGATCGTTTCGAGGGCTGTCTGTTCGACCTCATCGAGTCGAGGGGTTCCGAGCAAGGTTGAAACGGTTCCGATCATGACCGTGAGCGGAGTTCTCAAGTCGTGGGACAACCCGTGGAGCAGGGAATTGCGTGTTTTTTCGGCCTCGACCGCCAGAACGTTTTTTTGATTTTCATGCACCAGAGTCACGCGTTCCAGGCTGATAGAGACCGTTCGCGTCAGGGCTTCCAGCAGGAGCATCGAATCAGCGCTCAGGGTTTCAGTGTATTGAGCTTTTTCCAGGACGAGGACTCCCAGGATGCCGATGGTCCCTTCCAGAGGACAAACGAGTTTGTCCGCTTGCGAGAGGGTCGTGGTGCTCCAGCCCGCTTTTTTCGAATTCTCTAAAACCCAGTTGAACAGGGCGATGTCCTTGTCGCTAAAAAGCCGAGGGACTCCTTCAACTTCGGCCTCCCAGAGTC
Organism: Spirochaetales bacterium; assembly: GCA_013043995.1. Taxonomy (GTDB): domain Bacteria; phylum Spirochaetota; class Spirochaetia; order JABEVK01; family JABEVK01; genus JABEVK01. The sequence continues at coordinate 735 of JABEVL010000137.1, forward strand.
CATTTTGTGGAACGAGGACCCTCACGCGCAACTCGAAGAGGTGCGAAAGCATCCCTTCCGCCACGCTCACTACCTCGTTTTGGTCGACACTGTGCGAAAGTTCCCGGCTCAGTCTGTAAAGTGCCTCCATGCGCTGTTCCCTTGACCTTGAAGCTTTGGTTTGGACCTTGAGCCTTTCCGCCAACGTTCCAATGACGGTTCCCACGATCAAGAGGAATAAAAAGACCAGGTAGTATTGTGGGTCGTCGACGGCCAATGAATAGAAGGGGCGTGTAAAAAAATAGTTGAAGGCGAGAACCATGAGAACCGAGGCAAAGACGCTGGCAAGAAGTCCAAAAAACCCGGCAACGACCACAACACCCAAAAGCAAGGTCAACACGACATTAGCTTCGACCATGCCCAGGCTTTTGAAAAAAAGGGCTAGGGCTGTGAAACCCGCGCAAAGGAGCGTCGTGCCAACGAAGCCTCGCCAGGAAAAAGCCGTGGGGCGTGATCGCGCGGGTTGCTCTGTGACGTTATCGCGGCCTGTGATGACGTAAAGGTCGATGTCTCCACTGATGCGTAACAGTTCGTCGCCGATGGTCCGTTTGAAAATTCGGACCCAACCGGGGTCGCGGTTCTTTCCAAGGACGATCTTGGTGACGTTGCGCGTCCTGGCGTAGGCAACGAGGTCGCGCGCGACCTCCTCTCCCTGAAGGATGACCGTTTCGGCTCCAAGGTTTTCGGCAACTGCCAGGTTGTGATGAAGCTGGTCTTTAGCCCGGGCCTCCAAAATGCCTCGACTTGGGGTTTCGATGTGGACGGCTAGCAAGTCAGCCCCCCAGCGTGCCGCCATCCGCGCCGCAGCACGCAATAAGTCTTCGGAGGTGGGGCTCGGGCTGACAGATACCAGGAGCCGTTCTCGGACAGGCCAAATAGCTTTGACGTTCGCTTGAGATCGGGCCGAGTCCACGTCGCGGGCCACCCGGTCAGCCGCTCGACGAAGCGTGATTTCCCGTAGAGCCAAGAGGTTGCGGCGTTGAAAAAACGTCGCCAGGGCGCGTTCAGCTTGTTCTGGCGGGTAGATTTTGCCTTGACGGAGACGCTCCAAGAGGTCTTCGGGAGCCACGTCGACGACCTCGACCTCGTCGGCTTTGTCGAAAATCGCGTCGGGAACGGTTTCGCGGACAAAGACCCCTGTGACGCGGGCGACGACGTCGTTCATCGAATCGAGGTGTTGAACGTTGAGCGTCGTCCAAACCTCGATCCCCTGTCCGAGGAGTTCCTCGACGTCCTGCCAACGTTTGTCGTGCCTCAGACCTGGAGCGTTGGTGTGAGCCAGCTCGTCGAGCAGCACAATTTTGGGGCTCCTGGCCAAGCATGCGTCCAGGTCAAAGTCGGCAAGTTCGATCCCGCGGTACGCGACTTTGCGAGGCTGAAGAATCTCCAAGCCTTCCAAAAGTGCCGTGGTTTCGGCCCGAGCGTGAGGTTCTATCCATCCTGCGATAATATCGAATCCTGCAGATTGGGCGGCCTGGGCGGCCTGCAACATCGAGAAGGTCTTCCCGACTCCGGCGATATAGCCCAGAAAGAGCTTGAGGCGTCCACGGCCGTGGTTGCTCTGGTTGGCCAAAAGGACGTCCGGGTCGGGGCGATCAAGCATTTCGTAACCTCCTGACACCAAATCAAAACCTATTCTTCGAGGAAAGTCTGCAGGTCTACTAGTTTCTTTTCCCACTGGCGCGACACGAGTTCCAAGTACTGCGACATCGTGCCGATCGGTGCGGCGTCGAATTCGAACAGGGTTTCTCTCCCCTTCCGGACGCTGTGGACCAGGCCGACGCGTTCAAGGATCTGGAGATGCTTGGTCACAGCTTGCCTGGTTAGCCGGGTTCCTTCGGACAGTTGGGTGATGGATTGCCGGGAAACCCGACAAAGCCGGGCAATTATGGACAACCGGGTTTCATCCCCCAAGGCGGCGAACGTCGACGCTTGAAGGATGAACCCTTCGGACAAAACGCTATCCGACATATTGGGCGATGTTTTCGAGCTGCTCGATCCAGCCCTCTTCGTTCATGCGGAAGGCCTCGAGCCGCCTGTTGGCGGGAAGTTTCTCAAACCCCGATTCCGTCACGACCAGGTGGGTTCCGCTCCCGGCGGTTTCAAGCCGAAACTCGACGAGAGTGGGAACTTCCTGTTCGTAATCCACCGCAGGATCGATGGCGTAGGGGTGCCAGGTAAACGAGAAGAGGTGCTCCGCCCTCATTTCTTTGACGTTGACGGCCAGTTGAAGGTGCTCAAATCCGGGGTAGGTGAGTTTGCCTCGGGTTGTTTTCCCGAGCACAAAGGGACCTTCCATGGTACAGCCAAACCATTGGCCGAATTCCTTGTGGTCGGTTAGAGCTTTCCAAACCCGTGAGGGCGGGGATTTGAGATCGACATGCTTTTCGATACGGCTTTGTTCCATGAGCAACTCCTTAGTTGCATGATAACACAAAAGGAAGAATATGCAACAATTTTATTGCATGATTTTCTCTTGCGGGTTTGAGGACTTGTCCAGGGCAAGATTCAGCTCCAGAACGTTCACAAAAGCGGGCGGGTCCCAAGGAAAGACGGGTTTCACGGCCTGAGTCCGAACCAGCGCCTGGACGGCCTCCACGTCCATTTTCCGTTCCTGGGCGACGATGGGTGCTTCCCACAGAGCCGCTTGAAGGTCGAGGTCAGGGTCAAGTCCGCTCGCCGACGCCGTGACCAGGGCCTCTGGAACGGGGGTTTTGATGCCGGCCGCCTCAGCCTTGCTCCGCCAGGTGTCGCGTAATTTTTTGACGCTGTCCTGGAAGACCTTGCCGACGACGCTCAGGTTAGAACCGCCGCTAGCCAGCGGGTTGTACGGATGGTCACCCGTCGCGGAGGGGCGGCCGATGAAATAACCCGAAGCCTTGGAGAAGTCCTGACCAATCAGAAAGGAGCCAACGGGTTCACCCCTTTCGGCCACGAGAGAACCGTTCGCTTGGAATGCAAAAAAAACCTGTGCCAAGCCGGTGACGGCAAGAGGGTAAAGAAAGCCTAAAAGGATCGTCGTCCACAGGACGAGCCGGAGCGAAAGGACGAGAGCTTTCATTTTAAAACACCTTTCCTGTCAACAGGATATCGATGAGCTTGATGCCGACGAACGGGAGCAAAAGACCGCCCAGGCCGTACAGCACGAGATTTTTGCGAAGAAGTTGGATAGCGGACTGTGCTTTGTAGACTACGCCCTTGAGGGCCAGCGGGATCAACGCGGGGATGATCAGGGCGTTGAAGATGACCGCCGAAAGGATGGCCGATTCGGGCGTGGCCAGGTGCATGACGTTCAATGCCGCGAGCCCCGGGTAGGTAACCAGGAACAGGGCCGGTAAAATGGCGAAGTACTTGGCGACGTCGTTGGCGATGCTGAAGGTGGTCAGGGAGCCTCGGGTGATGAGCATCTGTTTGCCAACCAATACGACCTCGGTCAGCTTGGTCGGATTTGAGTCCAGGTCGACCATATTCCCGGCCTCTTTGGCGGCTTGAGTCCCTGAGTTCATCGCGACGGCGACGTCAGCTTGGGCCAGGGCGGGAGCATCGTTGGTGCCGTCTCCCGTCATGGCGACCAGGTGACCCTCACTTTGGTACTTGCGGATCAGGGCCAGTTTGTCTTCGGGTTTGGCTTCAGCGAGGTAGTCGTCGACGCCCGCCTCGGCCGCGATCGTGGCGGCTGTCAACGGGTTGTCCCCCGTGATCATCAGGGTTTTAATACCCATCTGGCGTAGCGCCGCGAACCGTTCCTGAATCCCGTCCTTGACGATGTCCTTGAGGACGACAATACCGAGGACTCGGGCATTTTCGCAAATAACCAAAGGCGTCGAACCCTTGCGGGCCGACGCTTCAGCCTGAGTTTTGACCTGTTCGGGGAATTGTCCGCCTTGGGCCTCGATCCAAACCTGAACGGACGCCGTTGCTCCCTTCCTGTACGACTTGCCGTTCCAGTCCAGGCCGCTCATTCGGGTCCGGGCCGTGAAGGGAATGGCCTTGTGGTTTTTTCCCTCAAACGAGGGGGAAGGGATCTGAAACTGCCGTTTGGCCAGGGAGAGGATACTTCGTCCTTCGGGGGTTTCGTCGGCCCACGACGCCAGGTAGCCGCCAAGTGCCAGCTCGGTAGGTTCGACCGAGGGTGCTACAATAAACTCACTGGCCATGCGGTTGCCCAGGGTGATCGTGCCGGTTTTGTCCAGCAGCAGAACGTCGACGTCGCCGGCGGCTTCGACGGCGCGCCCTGAGGTGGCCAGGACGTTGACGCCCGAAAGACGGTTCATTCCCGCGATGCCGATCGTCGACAAAAGGGCGCCGATGGTCGTGGGAGCTAGACATACGAACAGGGCGACCAGAGACGCGATGCTCACGGCTTTGCCCGCCCCGGACTGGGTAACGGTGTACTGGCTGAACGGCAAAAGCGTCGCCGTCACGATCAACAAAATCAATGTCAACGCGGCCAAGAGGATCGTCAGAGCGATCTCGTTGGGTGTTTTCTTTCGCGAGGTGCCTTCGACGAGCGCGATCATGCGGTCCAGAAAGCCCTGGCCGGGGTCCGAGCTCACTCGAACAATCAGCCGGTCTGACAGCACCCTCGTGCCACCGTTCACCGAGCTGCGGTCGCCGCCCGCCTCGCGGATCACGGGGGCGCTTTCGCCGGTGACGGCGCTTTCGTCGACGGACGCAACACCTGCTAAAATTTCGCCGTCGGCGGGGATAAAAGATCCGGCTTCGACAAGAAAAACGTCGTCTTTACGCAAGGCAGACGATCCTACACTCTCTTGCACTGCATTCCAGTCGGGTGTCTTGAGTCGATACGCCTTGACTTCGTTTCTTGTCTTGCGCAGCTCGGCGGCCTGGGCTTTGCCACGACCTTCCGCCAGAGCCTCGGAAAAGTTCGAGAGCAGCACGGTGAACCACAACCAGACGGCGACCCAGAAAATGAAACCGCTCCCGGCGTTCGAGTCGCTGACGCCGAACAAGGAGGCGATCCAAAAGACCGTGGTGAGAATCGACCCGACCCAGACGGTAAACATGACGGGGTTTCTGATCTGCGTGCGGGGGTTCAATTTGACGAACGATTGGACCCAAGCGTTCCAAAAAATTTCCTTGGTAAAGTGAGATTTCGTTTTCAATTTCAGCTCCTTACTGCAGGGCTTCCGCGATAGGACCCAGTGCAAGTCCCGGGATAAAGTTCAAAGCAGCGACGAGGAAGACGAAAAAAACTAAAAGAACGGAGAACGTGACGCCGTGGGTGGGCAGGGTGCCCAGGCTGGCGGCGCTTACTTTTTTGCCAGCCAGGTGTCCGGCCAGAGCCAGGATGGGCACCATGACGCCGAAACGACCGAAAAACATCGTGACGGCCCCCGTTACGTTCCAAAAGTGCGTGTTGCCGTTCAACCCCGCAAACGCGCTGCCGTTGTTGTTGGCCATGGACGAAAGGGCGTAAAAAATTTCGGTGAACCCGTGAGGAACGGGATTGCTCATATCGCTGGGCACCCAATGCCATAGCGTCGCCGCGGCGGTTCCTACCAGGATTAAAAACGGCGTGATGGTCACGGCGGCGACGATCATCTTCATGTCGAAACCGTCGATCTTCTTGCCCAGGTATTCGGGTGTCCGCCCCACCATCAACCCGCCGACAAAGACCGTGAGGAGGACTACAGCTAGCATGCCGTACAGACCGCTGCCGACGCCGCCGAATACGACTTCTCCGACTTGGATCAACAATAGCGGCATCATCCCCCCGATCGGGGTAAAACTGTCGTTCATCGCGTCCACGGCACCGCAGGACGTGGCGGTCGTGACCAGGTTGAACAGGACTGATGGCCCGACGCCGAAGCGGGTCTCCTTGCCCTCAAGGTTGCCCGCGCTCCAGTCGATGCCCGCGACGGCGTGGGCCGGCGGTGCAAGCTCGCTCAAGTACGCTGGAATCGCAAAGCATGTGAATAGGGCGATCATAACGCCGTAAATGGCCCAACTCTGGCGCTTGTCCTTCACGATGCGTCCGTAGGCAAAGACAAACGACGCCGGTAAAAGGAAGACCGAAAAAGCCTGAACAAAGTTGGTGAACGCCGTGGGGTTTTCGAAAGGGTGTGCCGAGTTGGCGTTAAAGAAGCCGCCACCGTTCGTACCCAGCATCTTGATCGCTTCCTGACTGGCAACGGGTCCCAAGGGCAGGACCTCCTTGGCACCGGCAAGCGTCGTGAAATTCAGGTAGGGGGAAAAGTTCTGGATCGCTCCCTGTGCCGTCAACAGGAGCGAGTAGACCAGTGAGATCGGCAAAAGGAGATAGAGATTGATCCTGACCATATCGACCCAAAAGTTGCCCAATGCCTTGGTCTCGCGGCGAAAAATCCCCCGAATCAAGGCCGCCATGACGGCGATGCCCGCCGCCGCCGACAGGAAGTTCTGGACGCCCAGCACGGCCATCTGCGAAAAATAGCTCATCGTCGCTTCCCCGCCGTAGTTCTGCCAGTTCGTGTTCGTCACGAAGCTCACCGCGGTGTTCAACGCTAGGTCCCAAGGAACTCCCGGGAAGTTCTGAGGATTGATCAGACTCTGAAAAGGAACCTTGTCTTGAAAAAAAAGGAGCAGAAAAACGACGGCGATTTTGACGGCAGAAAGCATCATCAAGGCGCCCACCCATTGTTTCCAGTCCATCTCGTCGCCGGGTTTTACCCCCGTGAGACGGATCAGACCGTGTTCGACGGGTCGGAAAGCCTTGAGCACGCCCTCGGGCCCAGCCTCGAAGACTCGGGCGACCCAACGTCCGAGCGGCCACGCCGCGAGCGTCAACAGAACAAAAAAGACAAAATAATTCAGGACGTCGTTCATAAGTCTTCCGCGCGAAACATCGCGAAAACGAGGTAAAAAGCCAGGCCAATCACAAGGACGGCGCTGATAAAAGTTAAGGCAGCCACGATTTCCTCCTTGAAGCCCGGGCTTCGTCAAAAGAAAACATAAGAGGAAGGAGCGTAAAAAAGGGGTAAAAGTCGACGCGCCGCCTGTAAGAAAGGTGTAAAAATCGCCTGTAGTCATCACTGGGACATTAGATTAGAATAACTCTCAAGTGATGGTGCGCGTGCGCCTCAAAGGGGGCCGATTTTGTCTGCCGAGTTGATCAACTTTCTTAAAAAAGAACCGCTCTTTTCGTCGTTGAACGATGAAGCTCTGCAGCTGGTGGTGGACCAGATGAGGCCCGTTCACTTGGCTGAGGGCGAGCTTTTGTGCCGCGAGGGGGAACCCGGCGACAGGATGTACCTGGTCGCCTCGGGTGAGATTCGGGTTTTGAAACGCGGTGGCGACAGGGTCGACGTCGAAATTGCGGTTCTGAAATCCGGCGAGCTTGCCGGGATGATGAGCCTGTTGCGCAGGGACCCCAGATCGGCGACGATGATCGCCTCGGGGGCGGTGGAACTCTGGGAAATCACCAGCGACACGTTCCACAAGCTCCTGGCTGAACACGCAGGTTTTGCTCAGCATCTCATCGCCGAATTGTCCAAGTATCTCAGGGTTCAAGCCGCCCGCGTGGCCGACCTTCAATCCAGCACCCGTGACCCCCGCCTGCACCTGGCCGTGTTTGATTCCAAACCGTACATGGAAGAAATTCTGCGCAAGCAAAACGCAGATCGCTTTGCACTGAAATTCTTTGAAGCCAAATTGACACCCGAAACCGTTTCTCTGGCCGCCGGAAACCAAGCCGTGTGCGTCTTTGTCAACGACAGGTTGAACGAGGACGTCATCGTGGGCCTTAAACAGTCGGGGGTTGAACTGATCGCCCTCAGGTGCGCGGGATTCAATAATGTCGATTTGGCGGCGTGCCGACGCTACGGCCTGTCGGTGGTTCGCGTGCCGGCCTATTCGCCCTACGCCGTCGCCGAACATTCCGTGGCCCTGATGTTGGCGTTGAACCGGCATACGCATCAAGCGTACAACCGTATCCGCGACGGAAATTTTTCCTTGAACAACCTTGTCGGCTTCGATATGTTCGGTAAAACCGTCGGCGTGATCGGAGCCGGAAAAATCGGCCGCTGCGCCGTCGATATCCTTTTGGGTTTCGGTTGCCGCGTGCTGATCTATAACCGATCTTCAGTCCCCGAACTTGCGGCAAAGGGCGCCGTCTTTGTTGACCTCGACACGCTGTACCGTGAAGCGGATATCATCAGCCTCTACGTTCCTTTAACGCCCGAAACGCGCCACCTGATCGGCCAGGAGTCGCTGCGCAAGATGAAACGCGGGGTCATGCTGATCAACACGAGCCGCGGGGCTTTGGTCGACACGCAAGCTTTGATCAAAGGACTCGTCGAGGGTCATATCGGCTCGGCGGGGCTCGACGTGTACGAAGAAGAAGGCCAGTACTTCTTTGAAGACTATTCTGCGTCCATCGTCACCGACGACGTGCTGGCAAGGCTGATGACGTTCAACAACGTCCTGATCACCAGCCACATGGCGTTTTTGACGCGGGAAGCCCTGACCAATATCGCCGACACGACCTTGGACAACGTGCAGGAGTGGCTTGAAGGCAAGAGGGGCAAGGGACTGACCAACGGTGTGGAATTACCCTGAGGAGGCCGCCCTTGATCATCGAAGAACTTCAAAATCAGCTGAGGAACGCGGGCAACGCCGAAACCCAACGTATCAGCCAAACCTTTTTCAAGGAAGAGATTCGCGGCCACGGCGTCAAAAAAGACCGCGTCCGCGCCCTGGCCAAGGCGAGTTTCGCCGCATCGCTGAAAACAGCCTCCGTGCAAGAGGTTTTTGAGCTTTGCGAAGAACTTTGGCAGTCAGGGATGATCGAAGAGGGCTTTGCCGCCTGCGAGTGGGCCTTCGCCCTGCGCCGGAAGATGGAACCGGAGGACTTCGACCGCCTGGAACACTGGGTCAAAACCTACGTTTCAAACTGGGCCGTCTGCGACGAGCTCTGTGTCCGGGTTGTGGGGTCTTTTTTAGAGAAATTTCCAGAGTTTGTGACGCGTCTTGAGCCGTGGGCAGCCTCTGCAA
>JABEVL010000138.1 GCA_013043995.1 Spirochaetales bacterium
ACCTGGCCAGCTTCGGCAAATCGAGCTACGACCACCACGACGCGACAGGTTTCCTCAAGCTCTTCGGTCTGAGCGCGGGGGTTCAGGCCGCCGTCCAGCCCGACTGGCACAAACCGTCCTAAGAACTGGCCGTGTCCCCCTCGCGGGGGCCGGGGCAGCTTCGGGCTCCGCTGACGCTTCGGCCTCCTCGGGCCGGGGCCCTGCGGGGTCCGGCTACGCCGCCCTCCGCTTCCCTCACGGATCATTTTTCTTGACAAACTCGGCAAGCGGCTTTTTGATGAAAGCGTCGCGTTTGGAAAGTTCTGTCCCGAGCTCAGCCCGTGACGTCCTTTTCAACCCCGTCAAGGAGTCATGATGAGTTCAGTTCTTCGCAAGGTGATTTTGCCCGACAGCGAACTTCCGCAACATTGGTACAACATCGTCGCCGACCTACACCATCCCCCCGAAGCGATGTACCACCCCGCCACAGGGCAACCGGCTACCCCCGAGCAGATGGGCGTGATTTTTCCCAACGAGATCCTCAGGCAAGAGATGTCGAGCGAGCGTTGGATCGAAATTCCCGACGAGGTTCAAGACATCCTCAAGCTCTGGCGGCCCAGCCCCCTCTACCGCGCGATCGTCCTTGAAAAAGCCCTCGACACACCCGCCAAGATTTTCTACAAGTGGGAAGGCGTCTCGCCTGCGGGGAGCCACAAGCCCAACACGGCCATTCCCCAGGCCTATTACAACAAAAAAGAAGGCACCAAACGGATCGCCACCGAAACGGGCGCCGGCCAGTGGGGTTCGTCGTTGTCCCTGGCGGGGGCGATGTTCGGCATCGAGGTCAAGGTTTACATGGTCAAGGTCAGCTACGAGCAAAAACCCTACCGCCGGATGCTCATGGAATCCTGGGGTGGCAAGGTCGTGGCCAGCCCTTCGGCCGACACCCAGGCCGGACGCGACGCCCTGGCCAAAGATCCTGCCAATCAAGGGTCGCTCGGCCTGGCAATTTCAGAAGCCGTCGAGGACGCCGCCCAAAGGGACGACACCAAGTACGCTCTCGGCTCCGTTCTGAACCACGTTTGCCTGCACCAGACCCTCATCGGCCTTGAAACCAAAAAACAGCTCGAAGCCTTCGATGAAACAGCGGACATCGTGGTCGCCTGCCACGGCGGCGGTTCCAACTTTGCGGGGCTCGCCTTCCCCTTTGTTGCCGACAACCTCACCCAAGGAAAAAAAGTCCGTTGCCTTGCCGTCGAACCGGCTTCGTGCCCTTCCCTGACGCGGGGCAGCTACGCCTTTGACTACGGCGACACGGCGGGCCTGACCCCCATCATGAAAATGTACACCCTGGGTCACGATTTTATGCCGCCGGGGATTCATGCGGGTGGCCTCCGCTACCACGGAGCTTCGCCGCTCGTCAGCCAGCTCCTCAAAGAAGGCTTCATCGAAGCCCGGGCCGTCAACCAGGTCCCCAGTTTTGAGGCCGCCGTTCAGTTTGCCCGCACCGAAGGCTTCCTTCCGGCTCCGGAAAGTTCCCACGCCATCCGCGCGGCAATCGACGAAGCCCTCGAGTGCAAAAAAACGGGTCAAAAGAAGACCATCGTTTTCAACCTTTCGGGCCACGGCCACTTTGACCTCAGCTCCTACGAAAAGTTTTTCAGGGGCGAGCTCCAGGACTACGCCTTGAGTGAGGCCGAATTGAAGACCTCTCTCGCGGGGTTGCCCAACCTTTAAGCCTACCTCCCCAGCGGCGGGTTGGCCTTCCGCTGGGCTTTTTTGTACCTTTAAGTATGCAGCAACGCCAACCTGTCCTATTCATCGGTCACGGCGATCCCATGAACGCCCTCCGTGACAACCCCTTTACCCAAAGTCTCTCGGCCCTGGGCCGATCCCTCGATCCGCTCCCCAAGGCAATCCTTGTGGTTTCTGCGCATTGGCTCACCCGGGGCACCTGGGTCGCCGACACGGCCCAGCCCGAAACGATCCATGACTTTGGGGGCTTTCCCGACGAGCTTTACAGGGTCGTGTACGCGCCTCCTGGAAGCCCCGAAACGGCGCGCCGGGTCCAGACCCTCCTGCCCGAAATCGGCAGCGATCCTGAATGGGGCCTCGATCACGGAGCTTGGTCTGTACTTTTGCATCTGTTTCCGCGGGCGCAGATCCCTGTTTTTCAGCTCAGCATCGACTACCACGCTCCCTTGGGCCGTCACGTCGAGATCGGGAAGAATCTCGCCCAGTTACGCCAGGACGGCGTCCTGATCGTAGGCAGCGGCAACATCGTGCATAACCTTCAGGCTTTTTTTTCGCAGCCCAGCCACAAGACCTTCCCCTGGGCCGTCGAGGTTGACGCCTGGGTCGCCGACCGCCTTGAAAGCGGTAACTTTGACGACCTGTTGAGCCTGGAAAAAGCCGGATCTTCGGCCCGGCTCTCGGTTCCTACCCCGGATCACTACATTCCCCTTCTCTACACCTTAGGGGCGAGCGACCCCGGAGAACCCCTAGAGTTCACCTACCAGGAAGTCTTTTCGGGACTCAGCATGCGCTGCCTCAAGCTGGGCTGAAACAGCGTCCTAGAACCTGCAACCTGCGAGCCGGACCTGCTTGAAACTCATGAGCCTTTGGCTCTTTTCGTCCCAGATGTGGAGGGTTAGGGCTGAAAAACTCTTCCAGAAAGTCAAAGGATGCGGCAGTTGAAGTTCTTTAACCGCCTTGTAGCAGCGTTCGAGGTTGTAGTTGGGGATACGCGGACGCAGGTGATGGATGTGATGAAAGCCGATGTTCCCGCTGATCCACTGGAGCAATTTGGGGAGCTTGTAGTGCGAACTTCCGACTAGGGCAGCCTTCCAAGACGTCCAGCCCTCGGCGTGTTCCCAGTAACCGGGATCAAACTGGTGTTGGACGTAAAAGAGCCACACCCCGACCACCGAGGTGACGTAGAAAATGGGAAGGTGAATAAAAAATAGGACGTCCCAGCCCAGAAAGAAACCTATGGCCAAGGCCAAACTCACCACGGCCAGACTGGTTAAGTGGGCGTTCAGCCTGTCTTTTTTGGTCAATCCTTTGCGTGGAAAACGTTGCAGCAAAATAAACAAGACCGGAGGTGCCGTCAAAAAAAGAAAAAGAGGATTTCTGTACACCCGGTACCACAGGCGCATCCAGAAACCCGCGGACGAGTACTCGTCCAGGGTCAGGGTCCAAATATCCCCCACTCCCCTTAAATCCAGATTGGAAGTGGTTGCATGGTGAATGCCATGATCCTTTCGCCACTCCAGGTAGGGAGTGTAGGTCAGAATCCCGATGATCCAGCCCCAAAAAGCGTTCGCTTTTTTCGATCGGAAGTAGGATTCATGACAGCAGTCATGAAAAACGATGAAGATGCGTACAAAACTCAAACCCGCAACGATGATCAGGGGCAAAATCCAGGGGTAGCCCAGCCCCACTTTCCACAGCACCACGGCCAAAATCCAAGAGCTCAAAAAAACAGCAAAACTGTTGACCAACTGCCATAAAGCCCGTCCGCGCGAAGGAGTCTCAAAAGCCTTCGTCTGCCGAAACCAAGGAGGTGAAGAAGTCGGCAAACTCCCAGAAGCCGTATTATCCATCCCTCCAGTCTAATCCCAGTTCACTCTATTGTCGAATTTATTAGTAAGATATAAATTCCCCCAACCCCCCGCTCAAGATGAGCACTTGATTCAATCGGCTGAAAACGGTAACAAAAGACTACCTTCCAAGGAGTCTTTCATGAACGAATTTGACGATATACGGATCTTTGCAGGCAGCACTGGCAAGGCCTTTGCCCAACGGATGGTGGACACCCTCAAGATCCCCTTGGGGCGCTCGGACCTGCGCCAATTTTCAGACGGCAACCTTTTTGTCCGTGTGGGCGAGACTGTCCGGGGCAAAGATGTGTTTCTCGTTCAACCCATCGCACTCAAACCCAATGACGAGTTTACCGAGATCCTTTTTTGGCTTGACGCCTTTCAACGGGCCAGCGCCCGGTCGGTGACGGCGATTCTGCCCTACTTCGGCTACGCCAAGGGCGACAAAAAGGATGAACCGAGGGTTTCGATCCGCGCCCGCGTGTGCGCAGAATCCATGGAACTGGCGGGCGCCGACAGGGTGGTCTGCATGGACCTGCACAGCCCCCAAATCCAGGGATTTTTCAAGCGTCCCGTTGATCACCTCTACGCCCAGCCCATCCTTGAGGAATTCATCAGGCGGTTAGATCTTCACAGGCCCGTGCTGGTCAGCCCGGATTTGGGGTTCCTCAAACAAACCCGCAGGTTTGCCGAGTCCTTGGGCTACCCCATGGCCGTCGGAGAAAAGATCAGGCGCGGCCACGACGAGAAGGCCGAGGTGCTGGAAATCATGGGGGACGTCGAGGGACGCGACTGCGTCGTCACCGACGACTTTACCATCTCGGGGGGAACCCTGGCCGACCTGGCCCGTGGGCTCAGGGAAAGGGGGGCCAGGCGTCTTCTGGCCGTTTTGAGCCACAACCTGATCCGTCCAGAGGGAGTTGTCCGGCTTGAAAACGCCGGCTACGAGCAGATCATCTGCACCGACAGCGTCGACAATCCCCACGTGGCCGGGCACAAGCTTTTTCACATCGTGTCCGTTGCTCCGCTTTTTGCCGAAACCGTGGCAAGAATCCACAGTAAGGAGTCCGTCAGCTCCCTTTTTGAAAGCCGCAACCCCGACATCCTAAAATCTTGTCTTGACACCGAGCTTTAGCGACCAATCCCTGAGGCTCAGCAGGGTTGAGCCGGCCAGGCCCACGCCCTCTTGCTCGGCCTCT
>JABEVL010000139.1 GCA_013043995.1 Spirochaetales bacterium
GAGCAAAGGGCAGAAAGAGTGCACAGCATGGGCATGGAAGAAAAATTGCACGCTACCAAAACGTTGCCTCATCAAACCCCAGAAGCGTTGGCCGGAAACCTCCTGTTTTTTATGCAAAAAGCCATCTATGGACAATGCAGGATGCGCATTGAACGGTTGCTTGACTTCCTTAGCGATCTGAAACCATTCGCGGACGATGCTGACAGATCCGAACGGCACCCCCGTCTGGGCCATACCGTGGGGTCCGGGGTTCATCCCGAGGAACAGCACAGCTTTAGCTCCGCCGTGCATGAGTTCCAAAAAATCCTGAAATGGCTCCCAAGCGTATTCCAATGGCTGGTAAGCTCCCGTGATCCGTGGGCCCCACTCCCCGCGCTCGACCAGACCCTGCAAGTTGTCTTTGAGCCTTTGGTAGATCTCAACAAGTTTCATAAAAGAAGGTCTCATCGTTTTTACTCTCCGGCAAGGAAATTTTAATGCGTCCCCCTCAGCCCTACTTTCCTCAGGTCGACACTCAACTGGCCCGACCCTTTGCCGAGCAAGGTTTAGTCCTTTTGGGCACAGCCAGCGCCAGCGAAGGGGACGACACCTTGGAAGCCCAAAAATTCTACCAAGGTTGGCTGAGCGAAAATAAGCACGGAGAAATGGATTGGCTCGTTAAGCACGCTCCGATGAAATACTCTCCCCAAGTCCTGGAACCCCGTGTCAAAAGCGTTTTAGTGGCGGCGCTGCCCTACTTTCAGGAACGACCCCGGAGCAATTCCTCGGAAGGAATCATCGCCCGCTACGCCTGGGGCAAGGACTATCATAAGGTTTTTTTAGCAAAATTGCGCAAGGTAGCCGAGGCTCTTCAGAACCTTTGGCAGGGAGAATACTTTAGGGCTTTCACCGACACCTCTCCCCTCGACGAAAGATTTTGGGCGCAAAGGGCTGGCCTTGCCTTCACTGGCCGCAACAGTCTTTCGATCACGGGAGCGTGGGGGAGTTGGTTTTTTTTAGGTGAAATTCTTTCGAGCAAGGAATTCACCCCGACAAAGGCTCCAGTAAAAGCCCATGGTGCCTGCCCTTCGGGCTGCCACCGATGTTCGTCTTCTTGCCCGACTGGGGCCCTTCAGCGCGATGGAGGGATCGACGCCCGAAGGTGCATCGCGTACTTAACAATCGAACACCGAGGGCCGATTCCTCATGAACTTCGGCCCTTGATGGGAAACTGGATTTTCGGTTGCGACATCTGCCAGGAGGTCTGCCCTTTCAACTTAGGAATCAGCCCCACCCCCGAAAAAGAGTTTCTCAAGTGGCACTCGGGTCCAGAGCTCAGCCTGCAGAAGGTCTTGTCGATCCCGGACGAAAAAGAGTTCACCAAGCTTTTTGGCGGGTCACCCGTTCACCGACCAGGATTTTCTGGACTGAGGCGTAACGCCTGCATCGTGGCCGCCAATCTCCAACGAGTCGATCTTCTCCCGATTCTCGATGCGCTGCGATACGACAAGGATCCGGTCGTGGCCGAAGCAGCTAGCTGGGCCATCCAAATTCTTCAACAATCCGCTGTTCATGAAAAAAAAGAAGTCCTATGACAAAATCTTTTCACCAAGCTTGAAGCTGAATTCTGCCAAAGAAAGCTATAATAGGAACATGGAACGCACAAAAACCTTGAGAAACGCGCTGCTTCTCGCCGGGTCTCTCCTTGTTTGGAGCAGTTGTCCCCTCGTAGCCGAAGGCATCTATGAAAATCCTTCGCAAATCATCGTAAAGACCTTCACGGCGCCCCTCCCCACGGTCCTTGAGATCAGGGGGAAAATTCATTTTACCCTCAAGCAGGGGCCTCGTTACGAGGTGATCATGAAAACAAACCGGGCGGTAATGGGACAAGTTGGCGTCTACACTTTGTTCGGATATGGAACGATCGCCGTCGAATCCGGCTTGCAAGGCCCTCGCGAACACGGGGAAGCCTGGGCCCAAATCACAGTTCCTTCACTTCAAGCCCTCAGAATTTTAGGTGAAAGCGAGGGAACCGTGGACTGGCCCGGCAACACACCCGCCAACGTGACGGTCAGTGAAACCTCCCGGGTCAAGCTCAACTACTCTGGCCCTCTGCTCACCCTTGTCAACGATTGGCTTTCCCACTGTTCCGTCGTGGGGAAAATGACAAAAGTTGAACTCACCAGCCGAAATCAAGCCAAGACGGACCTCTCTCGGGCTCATGTCGTAACCCTTTGGCTCGATCTCAAGGATCTCGCGGAGGTCACCGTCTCAGACGTTCAGAAATGGGAAGGGACGGTACGTTTGGGCGCCAGGGCACAATGGCGTCGCCTGTCGCCCTTTGACCATAAACCCCAGGGAAATCTCAGTTCCTTGCCGCCTTCTTGAACCTCAGTTTTCAAAATCAACGGATACCGATTCAGCCCCGAGCGATTTTAGAAACTCCTTGACGGGCGTATGCTCGGGGTGATGATCGTAGGCTTCAAGGTCCTGCCGGTTGTCAAAAACTGCGATCAGGGCGAGGTCCCAGGACCTCTCCAAAGCCATAAAATCCGTCCCGGCATACAACTCTCTCAACCCCTGAATCTTGGAACGCATCGTCAAAATTGACGCCACAGCCTCGTCTTTGCGATGCTTGTTTTTTCCCAAACGGAAAAAGACCACGTGGCGAACCACTAAATTTTACCTACTAAAGCGATACCAGGCTGAAGAGTTTTTTGTCCAGGTTCCCAGTTGGCGGGACAGACTTCACCATGCTCACGCACAAACTTGGCAGCCTGGAGTTTTCTCAAGGTTTCCTTGGCGGCCCGGCCGATACCGTTGTCGTGGATCTCCATCGTTTTCAAAACTCCATCCGGGTCGATCAAAAATGTTCCGCGGTAAGCCAGACCCTCGTCATCGATGTAAACTCCGAATTCTCTGCTCACATTTCCTGTAGGGTCAGCCAGCATGGGATAAGAGATTTTTTTGATGGTGGGAGAAGACTCGTGCCAGGCGAAGTGTGTGAAATGGGTATCGGTGCTGACCGAGAGAACTTCGGCACCTTCTTGCTGAAATTCTTTGTAATGGTCGGCCATATCGCCCAGTTCCGTCGGGCACACAAAAGTAAAATCTGCGGGGTAGAAAAACACGACGACCCACTTTCCTTTGTAGTCAGAAAGTTTGACGGACCGAAATTCTCCGTTCTGAAAGGCCATAAGCTGAAAGTCTTCGACCTTTTTATTCAAGCGTACCATAGAATTCTCCTTATTTAGAACCATTCTAATCAATATCTGAACTTTTCATTCAGCTGTCAAGGCATCCATCTTTTATTATATTAGCAAAATGGCTGAGACACAAAACCTCCCCCTTTTCCCCTTGAACGCCGTTCTTTTTCCCAATATGCCGCTTCCGCTTCATGTCTTTGAACCGCGTTACAAGAAAATGATCAACGACTGTCTCAAAATGGGATCCGATTTTGGCGTCGTTTTAGCCCAGCCGAACGGACTGGCCAAGGTGGGAACCAGCGCCCGTATTGAAAACGTCCTTCAGACTTTTGAAGACGGACGAATGAACATCCTGACCCTCGGCCAATCACGGTTCAGAATCGGCGCCATTTCAGATACTTCAGCCTACCTCACGGCAAAGGTAGAGTTCTGGGATGACGACGATCCTCATGAAGAAGTCGAAGACCTCTTTCAGAAAGTCCGAAGCTTACTGAAAGACTACGCCCGGCTTACCGGAAAAATTTCGGACTCCGCCATCTTTGAACACTACACGGCCTACAGTTTTTCTTTCTTTCTTGCGGAAATCAATATGTATTCCTTGCCGCACCAGCAACAACTTCTGGAACTTTCGTCCACACGTGAACGTCTTGAGAAAGGTCTGCAAAGCCTTGATTTTCTTTTGGGACGCCTCAAACTTGACAAGAAACTCCAGAAAATCCTGGGAACAAGGCAAACTTTTTTCAATATCTACAACTAGTGACCAAGAAAGTTCCAACTGGATTTATTAAACTGAGTACGGAGAGTGCAAACATGGAAAACATCGTCTTGGCTTCCACAGATCCTGAATTCTTGCAACTCGCCGAGCTGGTTCTGCCTGATAACCTGAAGAAAACCGCTGATGTGCGCAAAGTCGTTCCCGGAGAACGTTTTTTAGATTTTCTTAGGTACGAGATCCCTGATCTTGTGATTCTGCGCATCACCGGAAACGACACGAATTTCACCTCGATGTTTCAGCAGCTGGAAGAAGATCCTTGGCTGGATACCGTTGGTTTTATCTTCGTGCTCGATGACGTTGAATCCCAAATTGAACTTTATCAAGGCTTCAACATCTCTTACTTTTTGAACGTCTGGGAAGTTAAAAGGAACCTTGGCCGCGTTGTAGGCATCCTGGATGAACGGCGCAGTTTCCTCAATTACGACAGCATCATCAAAAAAATTACTTCCATGTCCGGTGAAATTGTCCTGGAAAGTGAACTCCTTTTGGTTCAGTACTACTCTTCTTTGTTTTCAAATTACCTATTCAAAGAAGGCTACGTTGACCGGGAAAAAAAATACAGTGTCAAACTCACGCTCGAAGAGCTCCTGACAAATGCCATCGAACACGGAAGTGCGGGAATCACGTTTGATGAAAAAACTGTTCTGCAGAACGCAGGGGGCACGGTGCAAGATCTTGTCGAAGAACGCATGAAGTCCCCACCCTGGAAGGGCCGCAAAGTCACCCTCAATTACAATATCCACCCCCTTTACAGTCAATTTGTTATCACGGATGAAGGTGCCGGATTCGATGTCTCTCAAATTCCCACGCAGGCCTCGGATATCGCCCTCGAACACGGCCGAGGAATCTTCCTCAGCATGAGCAGCGCCGATGAAATCGTTTACACGCCACCAGGGAATCAGGTAAGCGTTTCTTTCAGGCACAATGGACCCGCCGAACGCAACATTCCTCCTGGGTTTATCCAAACACCACCGAAGGTTCTTCAGAAAAATGACGTCGTTTTTAAAGAAAACTCCACGGGGGACCACATCTATTACATCGTTTCTGGTGAATTTGACGTCTATGTGAGGGGAGAAATCGTTGCAAGACTGACTCCTGCCGATGTTTTTATGGGTGAGATGTCTTTTCTTTTGGGGAACCGTCGAACGGCCACTGTCGTCGCCGTTTCAAACGCCAAGGTGGTCGAGATTTCCCGTCAAACTTTTACAGACGCCGTCAAGAGGTTTCCCAACTACGGGATTTTCTTGTCAAAACTCCTGGCCAGACGCCTGCGTGACCGAAATCTTTTTCACTCAAGTTGATTTTCCCTCTGTTTTTTTCAAGAATTGCCGTTAGAATAGCAACAGACCACAAGGAGGTTTTCATGTCACGTTTTCGCACAGCTTGCTTAGCGCTTGCAGTGGTTCTTGCTCCGGCCCTGCCGCTTTCGGCACAAATTCCAGACTTTTCAAGCTTAATGAACTCCGTGTCGACGTTAGCAGACAAGGCAGGTGAAGCCCTCCCTTCGGCTTCGTCGATGGGCTTGGACTGGTCGGATGCCTGGATTGGGTCGCTTGTGGGCATTCCCCCGCATTTTGGCCTGGGCCTGTCGACAGGATTCACAACGATCCCTACGGACGCCCTTCAGCCCCTTTTTAACGCCATGGGCAACGCTTTGCCGTCGTACGCCACAGCCCTGGGAGGCGTCCCCCTGCCGATGTACACCGTCAACGCCCGCATTGGTGGTTTCCTTTTGCCCTTCGACGTTGGTTTGAAATTAGGGTACATGCCGACGATGACCGTAAGCAATCTAGGATTGAATTACTTAATGGCGGGTGGAGATATCCGATATGCCCTGCTTCAAGACGGCATAACTCCCGGCCTCAGTCTGGGTTTTGGTGTGAACTACATCCAAGCCAACCTGTCCTACGCGTTCTCAAGCCCGTCATTTACCGTGAGCGGAACAAGCTACACAGGCACGGGCAACAGTGTTTTGCAAATCGCCAACCCCACAGCGAGTTTGGGACTTCAAAGCCTCAGCTACGAACTTAAAGCCGAGGTTTCCAAGAACCTCCTGATTGTCACACCCTACGCCGGAGCCGCAGTCAGCCTGAGTTCGATCAACGTCAACGCTGCGTTCAATGGCACCCTTGAGGATTCGAGCGGAGCGGTACTGACGCCGACAGAGATCAACCAGTTGAGTGCCCTTTCAGGAGTCAACTTCTCTTCAAACGGCATCACGCAAGGCCTGAGCAAAACTGGGATTTACGGATTTCGGCTTTGGGGCGGTACTTCGATCAACATCGTGCTGTTCAAGATTGATCTCAAAGCGTTCTACACCCTACCTAGCGGCAACCTCGGCGCAGAGCTTGGTGCCCGTTTCCAGATGTAGAACCCTTGACAGGCAGCGACTTTTTCTGTAACCTGAAGCCGTTCAATTTCCGGAGGCTCCATGGGTTCCAGAACCAAGTTAACGAAGACGCGTCGTCGTATGAAAGCAGCAAAGAAGGTTGAATTGAGAACCAAGAGAGCTGTCAAGACACTCAACAAACTGCACAAAGCAGGTTTGAACGTGAAGGTAATTCTTTAAAATCACCATTTACGTAAAAAAAGCTCCGCAAATGCGGGGCTTTTTTTATAGCTTCGACCGGGTCACAGGACGCTTTTTATGTCCTGGAGGGCACAGGAGCCAGAAATGAAGAAAATTTTCTTTTGGAGCAGTCTAGCCTTAGTTTTGGGGATACTCTTTTTCCTCATTCTGACGAACACGGTTTCAACGCCCAATACAGATCCCAAACTTTTGTCAGCGTCTGTTCAGGTTCCTTCCCGGTTGTCCGAGCTCACCCCCTGGTTGATTCAGAAAGAATCTCAATTTCTTTCTCTGAAACCCTGGGCCGCTAAAAAGATCCTTTGGGCCGACCCCGCCCACAAAAGCAAAACGAAGATTTCGCTGGTGTATTTACACGGCTATTCGGCCACCCGAAAAGAAATTTCGCCGTCAGTCGAAGACTTAGCCGCCCAGATCGGTGCTAACGTTTTTTTCACAAGGTACAC
>JABEVL010000140.1 GCA_013043995.1 Spirochaetales bacterium
CCCCTACAAGGTCAGCGAAGGACCCAACGGTGACGTCCGCGTTGAAATCAACGGACAAAAACTTTCTCCTCCCGAAATCTCTGCCGCCGTCCTCCAGAAGATGAAAAAAACCGCCGAAGATTACCTCGGCGAAGCAGTGACCGAAGCCGTCATCACGGTACCCGCCTACTTTAATGACGCCCAGCGCCAGGCCACCAAGGACGCCGGACGCATCGCCGGCCTTGAGGTCAAGCGTATCGTCAATGAGCCGACGGCCGCAGCCCTGGCTTACGGTTTCGGTAAAAATCACAAGGACCAGAAGATCGCCGTTTATGACTTGGGCGGCGGTACCTTCGACGTTTCGATCCTGGAACTGGGCGACGGCGTTTTTGAGGTCAAATCGACCAACGGCGACACCCACCTGGGCGGCGACAACTTCGACCAGCGCATCATCGACTGGCTGGTTCAGAGCTTCAAGTCCGACCACGGCATCGATCTTTCCAAGGACGCCATGGCCCTCCAGCGCCTCAAGGACGCCGCTGAAACGGCGAAAAAAGAGCTTTCTTCCACGCCGACGAGCAACATCAACCTGCCGTTCATCACGGCCGACGCCTCGGGCCCGAAGCACCTGCAGTACGCCTTGACGCGGGCCAAGTTTGAGCAGCTCTGCGACGACCTTTTTGAAAAAACCAAGGGACCTTGCCTGCAGGCTCTCAAGGACGCGGGACTCACGGCGGCCGAGGTTGACGAGGTCGTTCTGGTCGGTGGTTCCACCCGTATTCCCAAAGTTCAGGACATCGTGAAGGCGCTGTTCGGCAAAGAACCCAACAAAGGCGTCAACCCCGACGAAGTCGTTGCCGTGGGTGCTGCCATCCAGGGAGGCATCCTGGGGGGCGACGTGAAGGACGTCCTTTTGCTCGACGTCACCCCGCTGTCGCTCGGCATTGAAACTCTGGGCGGCGTCTTTACCAAACTGATTGACCGCAACACCACGATCCCGACGCGCAAGAGCCAGGTTTTTTCGACGGCCGCCGACAACCAGAACGCCGTTTCGATTCACGTCCTGCAGGGCGAGCGCGAAGTGGCTTCGCAAAACCGTACCCTGGGACGTTTTGACCTGACCGACATTCCTCCGGCGCCCCGAGGCGTTCCCCAAATCGAAGTCACCTTCGACATTGACGCCAACGGCATCGTGCACGTTTCTGCCAAGGACCTGGGAACGGGTAAGGAGCAAAAAATCCGGATCGAGTCCAGCTCGGGCCTGAACGAAGACGAAATCAAGAAGATGGTGCGCGAAGCCGAGGCTCATGCGGCCGAAGACAAGGCCTTCAAAGAATCCGTCGAGATCCGCAACGAGTCTGAAAACCTCATCTACAGCCTTGAAAAATCGATGAAAGAGGCCGGAGACAAGGTCGACAAGAACGACAAGGAACGGGTCGAGGCGGCCATCGCGGACCTCAAGAAAGCGATCGAGGGCGGCCAAGTTGATGAGATGAAGGCCAAGCTTGAAGCCTTAAAAACCAGCAGTCACAAGATGGCCGAAGATCTTTACAAGGCGGGTTCTGCCCAGCAGTCCAACCCCGGTGCCTCGGCCGGACCCAATCCCGGAACCGAGGGTAAGCACAACGCCGAAGACGCCGATTACGAAGTCGTCGACGACGAAGAAAAGAAATAACAAAACGCCGGATACGGATTTCCGCCTCCGGCTTTTCCGTTTTGCCGCAAATCGTGCCAAGGCGCCCTTTGCGGTAAGTTTAGCGTCACGCAGCCTGGCTGCGTGAATAATTGAATAAAACCCACGCGGGACTTCCGGCGTGGGTTGATATAATTCGGAGCGGTTCAGTGGCAAAGCGTGACTACTATGAAATTCTGGGCGTCGAAAAGGGCGCTTCCTCCGATGACATCAAAAAAGCTTACCGTAAACTTGCCATCCAGTTTCACCCCGACAAAAACCCAGGCGACAAGGCTTCAGAAGAAAAGTTCAAAGAAGCGACCGAGGCCTACGAAATTCTTTCGGATACGCAAAAAAGGGCCCGCTACGACCAGTACGGTTTTGCCGGTATTGACCCCTCAGCGGGCGGTGGCGCGGGTTTCGGCTCGGAGGCATTTCGGGATTTTGAGGATCTTTTCGGAGGATTCGGCGACATCTTTGGCTCGTTTTTCGGCTCGTCCTCGCGGCGCGGGGATTCGACACCCAGGGGAAATGACCTCCGCTACGGCGTTGAAATCGACTTCAAGGACGCCGTCTTCGGCACGAAGGTCGATATCGCCTACACGCACAACGCTTCCTGTTCTGTCTGCGGAGGATCGGGGGCCGAGGCCGATTCAAAAAAGAAGGTCTGTCCCACCTGCCAGGGCTCGGGTCAGGTCCGCCGGTCCAGCGGTTTCTTTTCCATCGCCCAACCTTGCCCGACCTGCGGCGGCGAAGGGCATATCATTGAGAAACCCTGCCGGGCTTGCCGGGGAAGCGGCCTCGAGAAAAAGCAGGTTAAACGCAGCGTTGAAATTCCCGCAGGCATCGAGCAGGGGAAAAAGATCCGCATCAACGGTTTGGGCGAGGCCGGTCCCAACGGGGGACAGGCGGGAGACCTCTACGTTGCGGTGCACGTCCGCGATCACGAGTCTTTTGAGCGTAACGGCAACGACCTTTACTGCCAGATCCCCATTTCCATCGTTCAGGCCGCCCTGGGCGCTGAAATCAGCGTCACGACCTTGGACGACAAGAAAATCAAACTCAAAATCCCAGCGGGAACCCAGTCGGGAAAGATGCTGAGGGTCAAAGAAGCCGGAGTGCCCTTCCTGCACATGAACGGAAAGCGGGGAGACCTCTACATCAAAATCTACGTTGAGGTTCCCGCCAACCTGAGTTCCAAAGCCAAGGACCTGCTTGCCCAACTGGGAGCCCAGATCGGTTCTAACGACGAACCCAAACCGATGAAGCTGTCCCAGATTGAATAACGCCCTAGAGTACAAGACTTCGAGCTTGTTCTGGGCGTCGAACAAGGCCACAAAGAAAACGACGAAAGAAGAAATGCAGATGCTGGCACCGAGCTTGGACGAGTCTTCAAGCCGTTGAAAAAACGGAAGCGACGTCCTCGTGCTGGCGTAGTTGGCCTGCCAAAGGAAAAAGGACGTTCCCGCGGCACTGGCAAGACTCAGGCCCAAGCTCCAGTTCCTGACAGATTCCCACAGTCCATGAGCCTGCTTCTGGGTTTGGGCTTTTTCTTCGCTTTTCCAAATTTCACCTACCCCTGAATTTCTGCGCTCAAGAGCCCTCTGCATCTGAAGTCTGTCCGAGGTGATCAAGAGCTCGGTTTTCTGGGCCAGGGAGTCATCTCCCTCGTCACGGAGTTTCTGTACCATCAGCTGGAGCTGGGCCAGGTCGGCGGGACTGAGCTCCCGCCCATCGGCGAGCTGGGACGAGGCGAACGCAAAGGCGTCGTGGTAGGTCATCGTTTTGAGGTTGAGCTGGATGGTTTGCGCTGAAACCAGGCTTGCCAAGAATATCAGCAGGGACACCAGGATGGTTTTCATCGTTTGGCCCCTTTGATCTGGTTTTCAAGGGTCTGAATTTGAGCCTCAATCTCCTGGCGCGTAAAAAGCGGGTCGACGAAAACCATGCTCCTCAGCCGGTTCACGGCTTGAAGAAGCTCTCCGTCGGCCTGGTCAAGGTCAGCCAGGGCCTTGCACGACTTGTCGTAGTAATTGGCCTGCTGGAGGTAATCAGCGTCGATACGGAACTCAGACTTGGCCAAGGCCCGGTCACCTTCCAGGGCGTGAAGCCGGGCGAGGTAAAACCAGGCCCCCGGGGTTTGGACGGCGTCGGGGTAGCTTTTGACGATCTGGGCAAAGGCCTCGGCGGCTTGCGGCAGCCGGCCGTTGGCCAGGGCATTTTTACCCTCCTCAAAGAGCGAGGCCGCAGCGCGGCGTGCCTGGGGAAGTGGGTCGATCTGCAACTGATGGTCGTTGAGAAAACGCACCTTGCTGTTGTTGAGGGCCACGCTCCACAGGACATCGCCGACGACAAAACCCCAGCTGGTCACCGTTGTGGGGGAAAAGGGGAAACCGGCGCTGTCGTGGGTGGAAAGATCTCCCAGGGAGGCGAGGATTGAAAGGGTAGAGACGACCGGCAAGCTCCAGACCGTGGCATCCAGCAGGGTTTGGTCGGGAAACACCGGTGCAAATTCCACGGTGTTCCCCACACTCCTGACGCGGTAGCTTCCGTCGGGTATGCGGAATTCCTTATTTTCGGTTCGGGCCGATTGCCCCCCCAACAAGAGCCTTTGGTCTTCGGGAAAGGCAAGGGTCGAGGTGTCGGGTTCCAGCCGGACGGGCACGCTGACCACGTGTCCCAAGGTCAGCGGCAGTCTGCGCGACCAGGTTCGGTAACCGGCCTTGAGAAGCTCAAAATGATGCTCGCCGGGTTTCAGGTCGGTTAAGAGTACGGGGGTTTGGAGTTTGAGGGGACGCCCGTCGACCCGGAGCAAGGCACCC
>JABEVL010000141.1 GCA_013043995.1 Spirochaetales bacterium
AGCACCGAAGGAGTTTGGACAAAAATCGACAGCAGCGCTGTTCCCCCGAAAATGAGGAGCAAACCCAACAGGACCGTGGTGCGAAAGCCGATTTTCAAGTAAAAGCGTCCCGATTGCGAAGCGGCGAGGGGCCAGCCCAGCATGAGCGAGGCGATGGAGGCTCCGGCGACGAGGGGCGAGACCCCGAGCGTGCGCACGAGGTAGGTGGGAATGTAGGCGGTGAGCCCCAAAAGAACGGCGCCGATCCCCAGGGAAACGAGGGAGGTTGTCAAAATAAGCGGCCGGGTGAAAATCCAGAAAGGAAGGACGGGTTCGCTGGCGCGGCGTTCAGCCCAGACAAAGGTTGCCAGAAGGATAGCGCCGGCCGTGAAAGTCACGACGCTCGGCAGGGAGTCCCACGCCCAGGCCTGGCCGCCTTCCAGGACTCCGAGCAGAAGAAGGCTCAACGCTGTCGTCAAAAGTCCTGCACCCAGGTAGTCGATCTTGTGGGCTCGGCGATGAACCTTCTCGTGATAATTTCGAAGCAGGAGGTAGATGGCAAAAAGACCGAGGGGAAGGTTGATGAAAAAAATCAGACGCCAGGTCAAAAACTGCGAGAATAAACCCCCGAGGGCGGGACCTACGACCGAAGAAATTCCCCAGACGCTGGCCAGGTACCCCTGCACCTTGGCGCGTTCTTCGACGGTGTAGATATCCCCGGCGATCGTGTTGGCGATCGGCAGGATGGCCCCGGCTCCCAGTCCCTGAAGGGCCCGGAAAAGAATCAGGGCCAGCATGCTCCAGGCTCCCGTGCAAAGCAAGGAGGCGGCAAGAAAAAGGGTGATGCCCGTCAGAAGGACGGGTTTACGGCCGATCAGGTCAGAAAGCTTTGCCCAGATGGGGACAGAAACCGCCTGGGCCAGCAGGTAGATGGAAAACAACCAGGGAAAATGCCTGAATCCGCCCAGGTTCGTCACGATGGACGGAACCGCCGTCGCCAGGATCGTGGAATCCAAGGCCGCGAGGGCAGAAGAAACCATGATGGCTAAAAGGATGGGGCCGCGTTCACCTCGCAGGCCCAAAGAAGCGCTGGGTAAAGAAGTCTCTTGGGGTTGGCTCATGGAATGTTCAATTTACTTAAAATTTCGGTCTGGAGCCAGAGGTTCAGTTTTCCGCGGAGTGAAACTTGGGGCAACGGGAAGGAAAACGCCCTTTTTATTTTTCCCGCCATAAAACGACCCGGGCAGGTTCGGCAGTCCGGACCTGGGGACGGACCCGAGGGTCAAGGGAGGTGAGGGCCTGCAGGAGTTCGGCCGGGGTGAAACCGCGGCGGATCGACAAACGGCCGTCGATGAAAGCGAGGCTTCGGTGGATGAACAAGCCCGTGAAAATCGTGTACCCGGCGTGCGCCCAGCTGGAACGTCTCAGGTCGTTCAGCAGGTAACCGAAGGTGGCGGTGGCCTCGCTTTCCTGGACAACCCGCAGGACGTCGGGGTAGCTCAGATGATGAAGCATGTGGTTGGAGAGGATCCAGTCAGGGGGGCCGCCCAGCGGGGAGGTGCTTTCACGGTAAAGGGAAAGGTCAAAAGCCGAGCCCCGGACGACTTCGATTTCGGGGTAGGCCGAGCAGAGCTGACGGGCCCAGGGCAAAATCCGTTCGTCCAGGTCGAGGGCGATGAAGCGCACCTTGAGCCCCAGCTTGCGGCAAAGCCTGACAAGGGCGCGGTCAATGTCGCCGCCGCCTGCGCCCAGGTCCAGAAAGGTCCAGACCCTGTCCGGTTCCAAAAGCAGACGGGGAAGGATAAACCGACGAAACTGGGGAACCGCCGCCGAGAACAGGCGGTTGAGGAGGTCGAACTGGCGGATCGTGCGTTCCAGCTTTTCGAGAGAAACGTCGGGGCGGTCCATGAGCTCTTCCTGATCCAGGCGCTCACGCACGTCGGGAAAAAAAAACTTGCTCACGGGCGGATCACTTCCATCAAGGCCGACTCGACGGTAAGTCCGGGGCCGAAGGCGCACGCAAAGAGGGGGCCCGTCCCCGGACCTTCCAGAATCGCCTTTAAAACGAAAAAGATCGTCGCGGAACTCATGTTGCCGTAGTTGGCCAGGACCTTGTAGCTTACTTCGAGAGCTCCGTCGGCCAGTCCCAACACGGCGGCGGTCTTATCCAGGATCGCACGGCCGCCGGGGTGAACGGCCCATAAAAGGGATTCGTCACGGGTCCAGCCTGCCTGGACAAAAAGTTCGTCGAGGATGGTTTGAATGTTGTTTTCGATGAGGCGGGGAACGTAGGCCGATAGTTTCATGTCGAACCCGTGTTCCCCGATGATCCAGGCCATTTCCTTGTCGCTGCCCGGAATGAGGCGCGTGGCAAAATCGGACAGTACGAGTCTGGATCGTTTCTCGAGCCGGGGATCGTCGGTGACCAGAGCCGCGGCGGCTCCATCGGCAAAAAGAGCGTTGGCCACGACCGTGTCGGGTTCAAAGTTTTTTTGAAAGTGAAGGGTACAAATTTCCACGTCCACGATCAGTACCTTGGCACCTGGCTGGGACAAGCATAGGGAGTGCGCAAGCTTGAGGGCGGGAAAGGCCGCAAAACAGCCCATAAAGCCGATATGAAAGCGGTGGACGCCGGGGTTGAGCCCGAGTTCCTTGACAAGGTGGTAGTCAAAACCCGGCGCGGAAAACCCCGTGCAGCTGACCGTGACCAGGTGGGTGACCTCGCCCCGGGAAAGCTCGGGCAAGTTGTCAAAAAGGCGTTCGGCTGCCTGAACCGAAAGGTTGTTCGATTCGACACAGAAAACGGCGTTGCGCTGCGTGGTCGTCGGTTCGGGGTCGAGTTCCTTGTTGCGGGGAAAAAAGGTCCTTTCTTCCATCGGGACGATAAAGTCAGGGAGCACCGAGTGCCGCCGTTCGATCGAGGAACCCGCATAGATTTTTTGAAGGAAGGCGCGCTTGCGCTCGCTGTCCCCTTGAACGCCGAGCATAAAGTCCCTGATGGAACTTTGCGGGCAGGAAAAAGCTGGCACAGCCGTCTCGATTGCTGCGATGAAAACAGGGCTGGTGGGCAAAGACTTCACAAAAACTCCTTCAGACGGCGGATGAGCCTGCTGTTTTTCCTCATGGCACCCAGGGTTCGGCCGGGGATGGTCAGCATCGCATAGTGGGGGGCCAGCCGACTTTTCAGCGGACCCTGAAGAACCCAGGAAAGCAGGTTGTCCCGCGCTCCGGATAAATTTCCCCGCATGGTCCCGGCCGCCATCGAGGCCTCGGCACGGTGGGCCGCACTCCAGGCGGCACGGCGGCGGATTTTTGTATAAAGACGCCCGCAGGCGAGGAACTCGGCGTCGGTCAGGGCGTTTTCAAGGCGGGCATGCAGGACGGCGGCCAGAAATTCGGCGTCGGCAAAGCCCGTGTTCATCCCCTGGCCGCCGATGGGGGACATCTGGTGGGCACTGTCGCCGGCCAGAAAAACGCGGCCAAAGTCGTAGCGCGGGGCGATCCAGCGCTGCACACCGAAGGGGCTTTGCCAGCCTTTGCGCAGGGGGTCCAGGACCATCCCCACGCGCGCTTCGACACTTTGTTCCAGGTAGGACCCCGGATTGTCCATGAAACCGGGGGTTTGAACGATCCACCGCCGCCAACCCGGAGCGTGGGGAAAAGATTCGACGGCGCCGTCGGGAGTGAAAAAGAGCTTGGCGGCCTCTCCCCACCCTGATTCGTCAAAAAAATCGGCCATAACGAAGGTTGAAGCGGAGCGTCGGGGATTCCAGGCGACCCCGAGCGAGGCGCGGACCTGACTTTTGGCTCCGTCGCACGCGGCTACGTAGCGAAAGTCCTCGAAAGCCGGGGGGCGGTCGGGATCCTTGGCGTCCAAAAGTCGAATACGGACGCCGTCAGGTTCTTGTTCCAGGCCGTCAAAGCGCCGGCCCCGAAGCAGTGCCGCACTGGGGTAAAACTGGAGGGCCCGTTCCAGGAGGGTTTCGGTGGTGGACTGGGGAACAGTCAATATAAAATTGTACTTTGAATCCAGGGTGCTGAAGTCGGCGCGGCCTAAAAGCCGGGTTCGGCGTCCGTAGACCCAAACGTCGCGAAGCGGGGTGCCCGAAGCGATCAGGGGCTCGGCGGCGCCGACCTTGTCCAGGAGTTCCAAGCTGGGGGGTGTGACACCGATGGCGTTGGAACCCGGCGACGGAGAGGGACTTTGCTCAAAAATGCGGACCGAACGGCCCCGTTTGGACAGGAGGGCTCCCAAAAAAAGTCCGATCGGCCCCGCTCCAATGATCGCCACGTCGTTCATCCCTCCAAGTTACTTGAAACTTTTGCTAGGCTCAAGCTATCCGGAAAAAAATCTCGATTCAAAGCCCGAGTTCTTTCTGAAAGTTTCTTTTCACTTCTGGACTTTTTCAGGGAGTCTTTAGATCTTTTGGTGCGAGGAAGGAAAGATGAGCAACGACCCCTACGAACACGATGTTTTTGACGTGAACGGCAGTCCTTTACGTCTGACCGCCCTGGGTCACTCGACCCTGATGTGGGAGTGGAAAGGACAAGTCCTTCATTTGGACCCCTGGACGGCCAAGGCTGACTACACCAAGCTGCCCCGGGCCGATTTTATTTTAGTGACGCACGAGCACCCCGATCACCTGGACAAGAACGCGATCCAGATGCTGAAAAAGACCCAAACCCGTTTGCTGGTCAACCCGGCCGTGCGGGCGATTCTCGGCGAAGGCGAAGCTCTGGCCAACCACGACCGTCTTGATCTGGGAACCTTTCAGGTCGAAGCCGTGCCCGCCTACAACATCACGCCTGGGCGGGAAATGTTCCACCCCAAAGGTCGGGATAACGGCTACCTTTTGACCTTTGACGGTTTGCGGGTCCTGATCGCGGGCGACACCGAAGACCACGAAGAACTGCGTTCCCTGCGCAGTGTGGATATCGCCTTCCTCCCGATGAATCAGCCTTACACCATGACGCCGGAGCAGGTTGCCTCGGCCGCTCGTGCCCTCAGGCCCAAAATCCTCTTCCCGTATCACTTTGGAGAGACCGACCCCCAGAAACTTGTCTTGCTCTTGGAAAAAGAAAAGTCCATCGAGGTGAGGGTACGGCGTTTGGCTTGAAAGACGCTTCAGCTCAAGGCGGCCAAAGGGAAAACAACCCCTGCGCCGCTGGGGCAGGTTCTGCACCGGTCCCTGCAACCTCGTCCAGGAAGAGTTCTCCTTAGAAGCCTCTCGGACTTACGGGGGCTTAATTTTCCTCAATGCTGATCTGTGATCAAATTTCTGAAGGACAGCCCGCGCCGTTGTCGGTTTTCAGGTCGAAGGTGGTCTGGGGGACGAGCAGCACCGTCCGCACATGATGCCGGCTCTGCTTTTGTCCTGCTACAGCCACGGAATTTTCTCAAGCCGACGGATTGAGCGTGCCCGGTGGAAAGACGTAGCCGTGCGGCACCTCTGCGGGAACTCCACCCCGACCGCGATACAATTTGTGCCTTCAGAGCCGGGAACGAGAAAGCCGTCTTGGAAGCATTCCTGAGGGTACTGCCGGAAGCGATCTGGCCATCCCGGTTCCCTCGGCCGGGGTCAAAACCGTATGTCCGGTAGACTCTTAGCTCGACATAATCTCCAAAATCTACATAAAATAATATTTTGATATTTTTAGTAAAACCTCTATATTTAAAGAGTTCTGGAAAGAAACTAAGGATCCCCTGGTGAAAATTGACGAGTCTTTATACCGTAAAGGATTTGAACAGTCGGCCTTGGCTTATATGATGACGTCCCTGGATGGTTCCTTCCTTAAAGCCAACCAGGCGTTCGCAGGACTTTTAGGTTATTCTAATGATGAATTGAGCGCGCTGGGCTTTCAGAAAATTACCCATCCTGAGGATCTTCCGGGAAGTTTTGACCTGTTTCAAAGGATGCTGGCAGGGGAAAGTCTAGTTCCGGAGCTTGAAAAAAGGTACTTGCGAAAAGACGGAGAGTTCATTTGGGTCCGGTTGAGCAGCACCTTGTTGAGGACGGAAGACGGAGAGCCGATCTGTTTTTTTAGTGCCGTCTATGACATTTCACAAAAGAAAAAAGCAGAGGCGGAACTGATCGAAAGCGAGAGGCGCTACCGCCTTTTATTTGAAAATATGCAAGAGGGTTTCGGCCTCCAGGAGATTATTTTGGATTCTGCAGGAGAACCCGCAGATTTTCGTTTCCTTGAGCTGAACGCCGCCTACGAAAGGCATACGGGTTTTTCACAAAAGGATTCCTTGGGCCGGACGATCCGTGAAATTCTTCCCTCCGTCGACCCCCAGCAGATTCAGCTTTATGGGCACGTCGCGCTGACCGGGGAACCCCTGGTCGTCGACTATCATTCAGCAGCTTACGATCGGGACTTCAGGGTCCGGGCTTTCAGGCCTTCCCCCGGACGTTTCGCGACGATTTTTGAAGATATCACCGAAACAAGGCGCTCTCAGCTGGCCGTTGAAGCCGAAAGGGAGCGCCTGGCCACCACCCTGAGGAGCATCGCTGACGGGGTCATCACCACCGATGAACAGGGCAGGGTGGAACTCTTGAATGCCGTGGCAGAGGAGTTCACGGGTTGGACCACCGCGCAAGCCCGAGGCCTGGACCTTGAAACCGTTTTCAAGATCATCCACGAAAATACCCGAGAGGTTCTGCCCAATCCCGTGACGAAAGTCCTGGCTTCGGGGATGACGATGGAGTTGGCCAATAATACCGTCCTGCTTTCGAGGGACGGTACCGAGCGCATCATCGCCGATAGTGCCGCTCCGATCCGTTCCAGCGATGGACGCATCCTCGGTGTTGTCCTGGTTTTTAGGGACATGACCGAAAAACAGAGGATGCTGTTCCACCTCCAGAGGTCAGAAAAGCTCGAATCGCTGGGGGCCTTGGCCGGGGGAATCGCCCACGATTTTAATAACTTGCTAACGGGACTTTTTTCGTATTTAGAACTCGCTGCGGCTACGGTCAGCCCCGCCGGCCCAGCGGGCGGCTACCTTGGAAAAGCCCTCAACGTTTTTGAACGCGCCAAGGCCCTCACCCTCCAGCTTCTGACCTTTTCAAAAGGCGGTGTCCCCAAACGGACAACGGGATCCCTTGAGACCACTTTGCGAGAGGTCGTCCCCTTTGCCCTTTCTGGTTCCAACCTGAAGGCCCAATTTAACATCGCCCCTGACCTGGCCTTGTGCGACTATGATCCGAACCAAATGGCCCAGGTCATCGAGAACTTAGTCGTCAACGCCTTGCAAGCCATGCCACAGGGCGGTGCCCTGGAAATAGGGGCCAGAAACATCGTTCTCGATCCGGAACGGGGGGGCGCCCTGAACCTGGGACCCTGTGTGGAAGTTTGGGTAAAAGATGACGGCCCTGGAATCGCTCCCCACGTTCTCCCCCGGATTTTTGACCCCTTTTTCACCACGAAGCCGCAGGGAAATGGTCTGGGCTTGGCTACGGTCTATTCCATCCTCCGGCAGCACGACGGGGATATTCAGGTCGAAACCAAACTTGGATCAGGGACAACTTTCCGTTTTTATCTTCCTGTCAGCAAAGCCCTTGCACCCTCTGCGGTTCCCAAATCGACGTCCACCTATAAGGGACACGGCCGTCTTTTGGTGATGGATGATGAGGTTTCCATTCGGGAATCCCTGGCCGAGCTGCTGAACCTGTTGGGCTTCCAAACCGACACCGTGGGGGATGGACAGGGGGCCCTTCAACTTGTCCAGCAAGCCAAGGCCGAAAAGCGGCCGTACCGGGCCGTTTTCATGGATTTAACAATTCCCGGCGGACTGGGCGGGCTCGGCGCGATTACCCAACTCAGGGGATTCGAACCCGAGCTTCCTGTTTTTGTAATCAGCGGATATTCCGAAGAGCTCGTGATGGTTTCCCCTCAGGAGTACGGGTTTACTGATGGATTGGTTAAGCCTTTTCAGATGCAAGACTTGCGTAGAGTTTTGGCCCGGAACCTCAAGTGATTCTCAGAAAAGATTCCATGGCTCGGGCGGGGGGTTGCCGGCGCACGTGTGTTTGCCGGAGGGCCCTTTGCCTTGTTCAGATCGGCCCATTGCTTTAGAATGCCTCTCGTTTCAGAGGAGTTTTCATGGCAAAATTTGTCTGTTCAGGCTGCGGTACCCTCGCGTCCGGTGAGGAGCCCCCCGTTCGTTGCCCTTCTTGCGGCGCAAAAGACCAGTACAGGTCGACCGATTTGGAACCCGTTACCCTGGAAGAGGTGCGCGGCAGGGCCCGCGACAAACTCAAAAACATCTGCGCGGTCTACCCTGTGTGCGACGGCGGTCCCGACAGAATTTGTCAAAAGGAAAACTACGGCCGGGCCATCGGCATGGGCGGGATCGGTATGGGGCGCAGTTTCCGCAACAACTTTCTGGCCCTGGAGGCCCTTCACCTGACGACGAGACTGGTCGGGGAGTCCTTTGAACCTTCGACGGAGTTTGATTTTTTTGGACGCAAGTTCTCCATGCCCATCTTCGGCGCCTCGACAAGCGGGATGAGCCAGTACAACGGTGCTATATCTGAACTCGACTTTTGCCGGGCGACGATCCGGGGTTGTCTGGAGGCGGGGACCTTGGCTTGGCGGGGGGACACCGCGTTCTACCGCATGGACAACCACCCGGGAATCGAGTCCGTCGAAGAGGCTCAAGGTCAGGGCATCCCCATTTTTAAACCGCGCCGTCAGGAGGACCTCAAGGTTTTGATCGCACGGGCGCAGGCCTGCGGGGCTCCCGCCGTCGGGGTCGACCTGGACGGCGCCGGATCGACAAACTTTGCCCGGGCCGGTCAGCCCGTTTACAGAAAAACCCCCGCAGAAATTCAGGAACTGGTGAGGTCGACCCAGCTCCCCTTCATCGTCAAGGGGATTATGGACCCCGACGATGCCCAGGCTTGCGCCGAAGCGGGAGCAGCCGTGATCGTCGTGTCCAACCACGGCGGGCGGGTCCTGGATTCCACGCCCGGAACCGCCGAGGTGCTTCCCCTTATCGTTGAACGCGTGGGTCATCGGGCCGCGGTCTTTGCCGACGGCGGGGTTCGCAGCGGCGGGGACGTGCTCAAGATGCTGGCCCTGGGGGCCAAGGCTGTTCTGATCGGCCGCGACGTCATCCGGGCGGCCATCGGCGGCGGCGAAATCGGCGTTGCTCTCCAGATGCGCCACCTGCTCAAAACCTTAAAACAGGCGATGGTGATGACAGGGTGCCGTGACCTGGCCTCGATCGGGCGGCACCTCCTTTCCAAGTCCTGAGCCTGCCGGTTCAGGCTTCCACGCTGAGCAGAATTCTCCCCTCCAGCACGCTGACCTTCCAGACGCGCAGGTTCGTGACTTCGGCGTTGCCGCAGGAACCCGTTCGGGCGTCAAAGACGAAGGAGTGCAGGGGGCAGGTGAGCTTGCCGGCGATGAACTGGCAGTCGACCATCGGCCCTCCCTGGTGGGGACAGCGGCTTTCGCTGGCGGCCCAACGTCCGTCCCGGCCGTGAAAAATGACGACCTCACCCCAAGGTGAGGAGACCAGGCGGTTTTCTCCCGGGGGGATGTCTTGTTCGGCGCCGAGGTCGAGCTGGCCGTCGAAAGGCAGCACGGGAGGCGTTGGGGAGCTAGCTTCCAGGGTGTCGGTCAGGTCGATGCCGCTTTTCCAGGGATCCTTGACGTTGGCCAAGGCTTGAGCCAGGTCGTTTTCAAGGCGAAGCAGGGCTTCGTCGGTGTCGTAAAGGACGGCGTCGATGACGGTTTCAAGACCGACGCGCTCGACAAAGGGCGCCGTCCGTTCTCCAAAACGTCCGTTCTTGCGGTAAAATTCGTAGAATCTGTCGGCGATCCGGACGACTTCATCGGCGGTCTTGACCCGGGCTATTTTTTGAGCCGCGGCGACCTTGCCTCCGGCGTTGCCGCCGACAAAAAGATCCCAGCCGCCGTCGACCGCCACGGCGCCAAAGTCCTTGAC
>JABEVL010000142.1 GCA_013043995.1 Spirochaetales bacterium
GATCTGGGACCCTTCCCTCATTTTATCTCTCACCGGGAGCGGATTAGAGTACACCTTTCTGGACGAAGAAGACTTCCTCAGCCTGGGGATTCCTCCTGAAAGGGCGGGGATTCCCTGCGTAACCGAAAACCAGGGGCGCATCCTGACGTGCTTTCCGGTGAATGGGGCACTGGCCAAGGACGTTCTTGCCGGAAATTTCGCCCCCTTGGACCAGACGATCCGTTCGCGTTTTGGGGACGAACAGTCCCTCCTGGCGATCTTTTTGTCGCTCACGGATCTTGATGATCAGCCGTTTTTCAGACGCCGAGAAAACGGACTCGAATCTTTGCTGGAAGCCCTGCGATCCAATTACCCAGGGATGGTCTGCGTGCACCCCGGCGGCTACCTCAAAAGGGTGAGCAACTCCTTTGAGAGGGTCTTTTTTGCCGCCTCCAATTACGCGGCTCTTTCGCGACGGGTTGGAATCTCCGCCCCTCCTTCGGCAGAACGTCAGAGTTGGCGGCAGTTTTTGACGGATTTTGAGGCATCAAACCGGCTTTACAGCAAGATGGTGCACGTTCACCTCCTTGTTTCATCGCTCCGCGGGGACAAGTTTAAAAAGAAATCGGCCCTGGAAGAACTCTGGATGGGGCAGTCTCTCAGAGCCTACTTGCCGGACGGGCGGACGGCTCGGGTGTGCCGGCCTCGGGCTTTTAAGGCGTTGATCGGCGCTGAAGTGCTGGCCCGAGATAAGGTCTCGTTTCAGTCGGCGCTCACCGCCTTGGATTTTGACCTAGACGGGGTCAAAGAGTTCCTTTTTCAGGGGAAGAGGTTCAACCTTTTTATCGACCCTGTGGGCGGGATGGGTTTTGAGTGGGACTGGCTTGATCACCCTTGGAACTGGCTCGATGCCGATGGATGGAACGAACCCTATCCGCCCAAGCTCTTTGTGGACCGTTTTTTCGTCAAGGATCATCCGGAATCGTCGGCAGTGGCGGTGTTTGCCGGTAACGAATTCAGACTCGTTGACCTTGACCGCGACCAGAAAGTCCTGACCCTTTCGGCGGTCGCCCCGCTTCCTGGGTCCACAGGACCTGTGCGTCTGAGAAAGACCTTTACGTTCGACGAGCAGGGGGTCACTCTCGACTTGGACCTTGAGCTTTTATCGGGTTCCTCTTGGTCGGGCTGGTACTCAAACGACTCTCACCTTTACTGCGAGGCCGACAGGCTTTGCGAATTCTTTGTCCCAGAAGGCTTTCGCGCAGGACTGCGGGACGGTTCGTGCGGAACGAGCTTTGCCTGGGACTGGCTGCCTGAAACTCCCGCTTTGACCGAAGTTTGCCGGCTTCAGGAAGGGGCAGACTCTGGAGAGTACACCTCTCACCACTTCGCGCTGAGCTGGCCGATCACCTTGCAGGTGGGAGAGTCCTGGCAGGCCAGAATCAGATGGACGGTCAGCTAGGGGTTTTTTCCAGCCGGGCGAGCAGGGCTTTCAGCCAGCTTTGTTTCAAGGAAGGTCCCGGGTCAGAAGACAAAAGGGCCAGCGCGGCCCTTCTGTAGTGCCCCTGTTCTGCCAGTGTTTGCGCCAGGTAGAATTGCAAACGCGAGCTGGCGGCCTCGGACAGCGGAAGGCTCGCCAGAGCGTTCAGTCTTGCCTCGCAACTGCTCCATTCGCCTTTTTTGAACGACGTTTGCACGACTTCAGCGAGTTGCAGCTCAAGACCCGTCAGATTTTTTAGCTCCTCCTGAGGCAGAACGCTGGGAGGGGGAAGCGCCTGGAGTGAAACATCAGACGAGTAGTTTTTCAAAACTTGAAGCACCGCGGGACTCAGGTCGGCATGGAATTTTTCGGCGTAGCGGTCAAGCGAAAGCTTTTCCCCCGTCAGCGGATCAACGAGGGTTTCTTAGAGGGGGAGGGGAAGGGGCCGGGAACTTTCGCCGGCCGATAAGACCGGCGGCATTTCGTTGAAAAGCTGGGTGTCATTTTGGGCTGAAAGGGGAACCTCGACGGGTTCCCAAGTGACGTCGGCAGGGTCGAAGGGCGCATTCTGAAAGTACGCGGCTTCGTTAACGACCGCGTAAAAGAACCCCAAACCTGCCGGAGGCGCGTCCGTGTAAACCGAAGTTCCTGTTATTCGGCCCAAAAGAAGGGCGCGACGCAGGTCAGAAACGTTCTTGATCGGTTCCCCAGAACGAAAAATGAGCAGGGGTTGCGAAGCCGGCGCACCGGTCCAGGAAACTTGAACGGTTTTGCCTCCCGCAAGACTCGCCGAAACCTGCGTGAGGCCTCCAGAACCGGCTCCCCAAGAAGCGCTCACCGCCGTCAAAAAGGCAAGAGCTGCAAAGGCGGTGCGTGGAAAATTCATAGAGCCTCCCCCTTCTTTATCGGCCAGATGCCGTTCTCATTCAACCCCCCCTTTGACAGCGCGCTTTGTTCCGGCCTAGACTGGGCCCATGTTCGTTTCGGTGGCCTGCGACTATGGAAATGAAGACACCCGTGTGCGGGTCGATCATCTGCTTCTGGAGTATGGCTTTCGCAAGGTCCAGCGCAACCTCTACGAAACCTCGAGCCTGACAGAAAAAAATCTTGCCCGCCTGAAACTGGAAGTCGATAAATTGACGGATTTTTACGACACGATCCGTTTTTACCAGTTTCCCCTCGAGTCCACCCTGGTTGTTACTGCCCTGGAAGGGAAACGCTGGAAGCGCATGCTGTTGAAACCTTAGGAGAAGCCCATGCTGGAAGATTATCAAAACCGGATCTCTGCCCTGAAAACTCAAATTCTGGATACCTGGAGGCGTCTTTGACCCCGACGGATTGCGCCTCCAGATCGAAGATCAAGACAAACTGACCCACGACCCCGAGTTTTGGAACGACCAGGTGAGGGCTCAGAAGGTCATGAGCGGGCTGAAAAGACTGCGGGGAAAACTTGAGCCTTGGGAACAGCTGGTGACCGAAGTCAACGACCTTCAGGAATTTTATCAGCTGGCCGTCGAAGAAAGAGACGAAAGCGTCGAACCCGAGATCCTTGAACTCCTCCAGCCCATCGAAAAGCGCTACGACGAGCTGCGCGTGCTGGAGCTCCTTTCCGATGAAGCCGACAGGATGGACTGTTTTCTTGAAATTCACGCCGGGGCGGGCGGGACAGAAGCCTGTGATTGGGCATCGATGCTGACGCGGATGTACACGCGCTGGGCCGAGAGAAGAAAGTACAAGGTCGAGATTGTGGACCTTTTGGAAGCTGAGGGGGGGATTAAATCCGCGACTCTCCAGATTTCGGGGGAATTCGCCTACGGCTACCTCAAAAATGAAAATGGGGTGCATCGTTTGGTTCGGATTTCGCCCTTTGACGCGGCGGCGCGGCGCCATACCTCTTTTGTTTCGGTGGCGGCCCACCCCGTTTTGGACGAAACCATCGACGTCGATATCAAGGATGACGACATCCGGATCGATACCTTTCGTGCCCAGGGCGCCGGAGGTCAGCACGTCAATAAAACCGACTCGGCCATCCGCATCACGCACTTTCCGACGGGAATCGTCGTTCAGTGCCAGAATGAACGCTCGCAGCACAAGAACAAGGCAACGGCCCTGTCGATGCTTCGTTCCAAGCTTTACGAGTACTACAAGGCCGAGCGCGACAAAGAAAATGAGAAATATTCTGCGGATAAAAAAGCGATCGAATGGGGCTCCCAGATCCGTTCGTACGTTTTTCAGCCCTACACCCTCGTCAAGGACCACCGTAACAAGTACGAGTCTGGAAATGTCCAGGCGGTGATGGACGGGGAAATCGACGATTTTATCGAAGAGTTTATGAAATTTTCCTGGGAAAATAAGGCTTTCGTTCCCGATGACGCCGACGACCTTTAAAAGACGAGCGTTATTGATCCTCGTTTCGGGCTGTCTGATCGCGACGGGGGCCTTCGCCCAGACCGCCTGGCCCAGCGACTGGCAGGCCGACGTTCCGACTTCCTGGTCTTGGGCTGTAGCGTCCTGGACAGGCGCGGGAACGGGGATGAGTTCCGTGGCGGCCCAGATGGCCCGCGACTGGATCGGTGACTGGGTAGGGGTGGATGAGAGGCCCCTTTCAGGGCAGGAGATACGCTTCCTGCAAGACGAGGCCTTAAAAAAAGCCCGGTTGGCTTTGGATACAACGCTGACGCAGTTTCGCCTTCAGGTTGCCCAGGCTCACCTGACGGGGACTCTGCCGCCGCCGTCTTCCACCCTGGATTCCTGGACGAGCGAAGACCAGACCTGGCACTATTTTCACGACCACCGCGACCAGATCCCACTTCCGGACCCCCTGCCTTTAAAACTGGTCGCCCCCAGTGACGGCAGCCTTGTCAGCGTTTCTGATGTCTCGGA
Organism: Spirochaetales bacterium; assembly: GCA_013043995.1. Lineage (GTDB taxonomy): Bacteria > Spirochaetota > Spirochaetia > JABEVK01 > JABEVK01 > JABEVK01. Next base: position 4,343 of record JABEVL010000142.1, read on the forward strand.
CCCTGCCACCTTGGCAGCACAGCTCAACGTTGATCTGCTTTTTTGGGGCAAGCTCTCGACTCAAGGACGGGTCTGGTCGCTGAAACTGGGGTTATGGAGCCGGCTTGAAAACCGCAATCTTAAGGAATGGCACGACAGATTTTCTCCGGACGAGATCAAGCAACGGATGGAAAAAGCCCACGAAGCTTTTGAAGAAGTTTTTCTTGGACGTCCTTGGGCTGGGCTGAGGCTGAGCGGGGAGCCGTCGAGCATTATTTTCCGCACGGAGCGCTGGGACCCTGACGAAGGATCGAAAAAGGTCCTTTCAGGAACACCTTTGGTTCTGGACGATCTTCTCCCGGGCCCGCTCACCGTGCACGCCGAAGCCCCGGGATTTAGTTCGCAGACGCGAACCTACGACCTGCAGCCCGGCGTCACGGCCCGCGACACGATCAAACTTGTCAGCGACGAGCGCAAGGGACCCCTGATCGATTCTCAGCCGCCGGGGGCCAACGTCTGGATCGACAGTCAGTGGATCGGGGTGACCCCTGTCCGCGTCAGGGCTCCGGTGACCCGCGAGTCCTTGCGCGTCGAACTGCCGGGGCATGAGCCGGTGGTCACCGACCTTGAACCCGGCGCACGCGACCGCACGTTCTTTCTTACTCCGCCGGTTCCCAAACCCAACGTTCAAGCCGCCAAGGACCGGTTTTATTTTTCCCTTGCCGTCTTTTCTTTTTCTTTGACGACGACCATTTTCGCCCACGCCCTTTCGGATCAATGGACAGCTTTGACCAACCAGTACGCTTATGCCTACCTGTCGAACCCGACAGCTCAGATTTACCAGAACTACACAGACGCCTACCACTGGCAGCAAGGTTTTCAGAATACCTCCTATGTCGGATTGGCCTTGACGACAGGCGTTTTTGTCTGGATGATGATGGAGCTTTCGACCTATCTTCAGGACGCCGAACCCCGATAAACTGAGGTTTTCATGCCCCCTTCAGGACTTTTTCAACGTCTCAAAGCTTTCTTTTTCTCGGGTTCAACCCCTTCGCTGGAAGAACTTGAAGACATCCTCATTGAGTCCGACTTGGGCTATAAAACCGCGATGGCCTTGAGCGAAGAATTGACCCTGGTCGCCAAGGCGGGCAGGCTGAAAACCGAACCCGAACTTCGGTTGGCCCTCAAGGACCTCCTCAGAAAAAATCTTCGGGTTGCTGAGCTGCCCTTCCACCCCGAAAACCTCAACCTCTACCTGTTTTTAGGCGTCAACGGGGTGGGGAAAACGACCTCGATCGCCAAGATGGCGTACCGCTTTGCCGCGGCTGGTCAAGGACCGATCCTGCTGGCCGCTGGGGATACCTTTCGAGCCGCAGCGGTAGAACAGATCCGGCTTCACGGAAAAAAGCTTGACGTTCGTGTTGTCGGTCAGGGTCAGGGCGCCGACCCGGCTTCGGTTCTGTTTGACAGTCTGGAGAGCGCCCGTGCCCAAGGAGAAAAGATCGTTCTGGCAGACACGGCGGGGCGGATGCATACCAAGGCCAACCTGGTCAAAGAGTTGCAAAAGATCCTCAAAATAGCCCAGGGC
>JABEVL010000143.1 GCA_013043995.1 Spirochaetales bacterium
CTGTCGTCGACGATTCGCAACCTGATGAACATTTTCCGCAAGTTCGTCACTCAGGACGTCGCCTCTAGGGCTTATAAAGAACGCCAGATCAAACTTGAAGGCACCAAGCAGGAGTTGACGATCCTCTTCACCGACATCAAGGGCTTCACCTACATGACGGAGACTCTGGGGAACGACATCATCAAACTCCTGAACCTCCATTACGACAAGGCCATCCGCCACATCCAGGAAAAAGACGGCATCGTCGGTTCGATCATCGGGGACGCCCTTTTGGCGGTCTTCGGGACCATCGAAGGAGCCAAAACCAGCCGCTCGCTGAAGGCCATCGAATCCGCCTACCTCATTCAGGAGGTTGCTGCGACCGTGCGCCAGTTGATGACGCAAAAACGGAATGAAATCGTGGCTGAACGAGGAAGCTTGACCCCCGAGGAGGAACGGGTGTTTAAGGCCGTTCTGATCGAGGTAGGGGTGGGAATCGACGGCGGAGAGGTGTTCTACGGCAATATCGGTTCTTACGTCCGCATGACCAATACGGTGATCGGCGACAACGTCAACTCGGCCTCGCGGCTGGAAGGCCTGACGCGCATCTACAAGGTTCCCGTGATCGTCTCAGAATACGTCAAGAATGAAGTGGAACTCGAGTCGGGCGAATATTTTTTCCTCGAACTCGACCGCGTTCAAGTGAAAGGAAAAACCGAAGGCAAACGCATTTTCTGGCCGGTTCAACGAAAAACGATGGAGTCAGCTCTTGCGTCCAAGATCGCGATCTTTTCTAAAGCCCTTGAGGACTATTACGCGGGGAGGTGGACCGATGCGGAACAGGGCTTCAAGGCATCGGACCTGGACCTGGCGACTGTTTTCCTGGAAAGAATTTCAGGAGTTCAACCTCCCCAACACTGGAATGGCATATGGACAATGACCAGCAAATAAAAGACCTCGCTCGAATAACGAGGGAACGTTTTCTTAGCCAACCTCTGCAGGCCGATGGGCACGAGGAAAGTTTTGACCTGGAGCACGAGTTCGCCCGGGCTGCAAAAAACCGCAGTTTTTTGGTTCCGCTCGTTTGTGCGGCCTTTTTTATCCTGATGCTGGTGTCCGCATGGGCGGCGACGGCCTGGGCCGATATGGCGAGCGCCCAGGCTTCGGTGCAGATCGGCCAGTTCGACGATTTAAAGCTCAGGGACCTTTTTGACAGCGCCAAACGGGATAAACAGGCCCTGGACGCCGTTCAGCAAAAGATTCAGCAGATCGAACAAGATGCGAGTGACCGCAAGGAAGCCCTGCGTCAAACAGCACGCTCACAGATCGAACTTCTTTCGGTTTCGGGGCTGTCCCCGGCCGAAGCAGCGCGAAAATCCCGTGTGATTGAAGAGCACCTGGGCTACGAGCTGCGCAGGGAAGACCTCGCTTTAGCCGCTTCCTTGAAGGGCTTGAAACAGCAGGCGGCCGAAATTCAGAAAAAGATTGACAGTTTTGACGGCCGGATCGGTAAAATCAACAAAGAAAATCAGGAACGCCTGGACACCCAGCAGCACCTCTTTGATATTGAACTTCAAAAAACTAAAACGTACTACGAGAACCGTCTGGCTTCGCAGTCAAGAGAAAATTCCCGAATTGTGGCGAGTCTTCGAAGGTCCAAGGACGCCTACATTTCGGCCTTGAAGGTCCGGCAAGCCGAGGAAATCCGTCAGCTGATCCTCAAGTACAACCCCGACGTCAGGGACGCGGATATTCTGGCGATTCTGGACGCTTATTCCAACGCTCGGCAGGCCTGGAAGTTCCCCGCGCCACCTGAAATGCTGCTCAAGGAAGGCGTCCTGCAAGAGGCCCAGCAGCAGACTTTGTCCGAAAAAGTTGCCCAATTGCACCGCCTTTTGGCCCTGATGAAGAGCATCCCCTACGAAAACTCGATTCCCGGCGTTTTGAGGTCGCTTGAAACCTTGACAAACGAGTCCTTTGACGGCTTTGCCAGCTCGATCGATCAGACGGCTGTGCGTCTAGCCAAGGAAAGCGAGGCGAACAAGGCCCTGGAGAGTCGGCTGAGTTCCTCGGAAGCTCAAAATAAAAGCTACAATTCGGCGTTTGAGGCTATTTTGTCGGCGGATGGAAAAAACCAGAACGGCTTGATCCTCAACGTGGCCAACCCCAAACCCGCCGAAGTCTGGATCAAACCCGAAAGTGCTCCAGCCGTCGGCCAGATTTACACGATCCGAAATCCCAAGAACAACGACGACCTTGGCACGCTCAAAATTGTCAGTCTGGGGCCGCCCGTCCTGGCTCAAATTGTCGAGCAAAAGAACTTTTTCAGGCCCCCCAAGGCTTGGGACCGCCTGGAGCTTCAGGCTCCCAAGAAATAGGGGCATTTTTTTGCTTACAAACCTGAGTTTTTGCCTGAACAATGGCGCCTGGTCTTGTCCAAGACCGGGCGTTTCCTTATAATGCCTAGACATTTTCGTTTCATCCTCAAGAGAGATTAGAGAGGTTTTTTCATGAAGATTCCCGTTGATAAGATGCGCAATATCGGCATCAGTGCCCATATCGACTCGGGCAAGACCACGCTGACCGAACGCATTCTTTTTTATTGTGGCCGTATCCATGCCATCCATGAGGTGAAAGGAAAAGACGGTGTTGGAGCCACGATGGACTCCATGGAGCTTGAACGCGAGCGCGGGATCACGATCCAGTCGGCGGCGACGAGTGTCCAGTGGCGGGACAAGTACATCAACATCATCGACACACCCGGCCACGTCGATTTTACAATTGAAGTTGAACGGTCGCTCAGGGTTCTCGACGGTGCTATTCTCGTGCTGTGCTCCGTTGCCGGCGTGCAGTCCCAGTCAATTACCGTTGACCGCCAGATGAAGCGTTACGACGTTCCCCGTTTGGCCTTTATCAACAAAGCTGACCGTACCGGAGCCAACCCCTTCAGGGTTCGCGAGCAGCTCAAAGAAAAACTCGGACACAACGCCGTGTTCGTGACCCTGCCCATCGGACTTGAAGACAAGTTTGAGGGGATCATCGACCTTGTCGAAATGCAGGCTGTTTATTTTGAGGGGGAGGACGGCCTGGACGTGCAGCGCCGCGCGATTCCGGCCGATCTTGAAGCTCAGGCCAAACAATACCGCGAAATGATGCTCGAAGAGCTGGCAATGTTTGACGACGAGCTCATGGAACTCCACCTGGAAGGCAAAGAACCCACGGTGGAACTGATTAAAAAGACCATCCGCAAAGGAACCTTGAGCCGCGAACTGACTCCCGTGTTTGTGGGTTCTGCCTACAAAAACAAGGGTGTGCAGGTGCTTTTGGACGGCGTGTCGGACTACCTTCCTGCTCCCAACGAAAAACCCAACTTTGCTCTTGATACCCGTAAGAACGAGGAAAAAGTACAGCTCGTCGTTGAAGACGATAAACCAACTGTAGCTTTGGCGTTCAAACTCGACGACGGCCAATACGGCCAGCTGACCTACGTCAGAATCTATCAGGGTGTCGTCAAGAAAGGGATGGAGCTCCGCAATATGCGGAGTCAGCGCCGTTTCAAAATCGGCCGCCTGGTCAAAATGCACGCCAACCACATGGAAGATATTGAAGACGCCGGCGCTGGTGATATTTGCGCCCTGTTCGGTATTGAGTGTGCTTCCGGGGATACCTTCGTTGACGATTCGTTGTCCTTGACGATGATGTCGATGTACGTGCCTGCCGCCGTTATCTCTTTGGCCATTGAACCGGTCGACAAAAAATCTGGCGACAACATGGCAAAGGCTCTGGGCCGCTTTACAAAAGAAGACCCCACGTTCAGAACCTTTGTTGACCCCGAATCGAACCAGACCATCATCCAGGGAATGGGTGAATTGCACCTGGAAGTTTATATTGAACGCATGAAGCGCGAGTACAAGGCTGAGGTAAAAACGGGGATGCCCCAAGTTGCTTACCGCGAAGCCATCTCAGAACGCGCAGAATTCAATTACACGCACAAGAAACAGACGGGCGGTTCGGGTCAGTACGGCCGCGTTGCAGGTTTCATTGAACCCTTGGAAGAAAAAGACTACGAGTTCGTCGACATGGTGAAAGGCGGGGTCATCCCGAACGAGTTCATCCCGAGCTGTGATAAGGGTTTCCAAGAGGCTGTCAAAAAAGGTACCCTCATCGGCTTCCCGATCGTGGGTGTCCGGGTCACGATCAACGACGGTCAGTACCACCCTGTCGACTCCTCGGATATGGCGTTCCAAGCTGCGGCGATCGGCGCCTTCCGCGAGGTCTACATGAAGGCCAAGCCGATCATCCTCGAACCGATCATGAAAGTCGTTCTGGAAGGGCCCACGGAGTTCCAGGGAAATATGTTCGGCTCGATCAATCAGCGTCGCGGTGTTATCCTGAGTTCAACAGAAGACGGTCAGTTTTGTAAAATCGAAGCCGAAGTGCCGTTGTCTGAAATGTTCGGCTACTCGACAGTCCTTCGCTCGATGTCTCAGGGCAAGTCGGAGTTTACGATGGAGTTTCTGAAGTACGCCAAGGTGCCTACCAGTGTCTCGGACCAACTCCGGAAAGAGTACGAAGAAAAACGTAAAGCTCTGCAGCGTTAATCCAGGAGTTCAATCATGGTCAAAGCTGAACTGGTCAAACAGAGTCCCTTGCGCATCCTTGACGCCTCAACGCGCGGAGGTTTGGGCAAGGGAAATCTCGGAGTTCTGACAGCCCGGCATGGGCTGGGCAAGAGGTCGGCCATGGTCCATTTGGCTGTCGACAGGCTTTTGCAGGGGAAGGGGGTCATCCACATCACCTTTTCCAGCCGGGTTCAGCACGTTTTGGATTACTACGAAGAGATCTTCACGGAAATTTCCAAAATGAAGAGCCTTGAAAAAGCTTTTGAAGTTTATGAAGAGCTTGTGGCGCACCGCATGGTCATGAACTTTGAGCAGAAAACTGACGTTCAGCACATTCTCGAAAGCGTGAAAGCCCGTTTGGGTGAAAAGACGTTTGCCGTCGACACGGTGATCGTGGACGAATTCAACTTTGCGCTGACGAAGAAAGAAGAGTTGGAGGCGTTTCAGAGCTTCGCCAAGTCGATCGGCGTTGAGCTTTGGTTCAGCGTTTCCCTCAAGGACGAAGGAGCGGCCTCGCTGCAGCCGGTTCCCCTGGTTCTGCTTCCCTATGAATACTTTTTCTCGGTCATGATCAACCTGCGTGCCCACCGCGAGGATGGAAAAGTTCACCTTGAAATGATCAAGGACCACGCCAGTAAGCCTCAGGATACCCACTTGGTGTTGGACGCCAAAACGCTCCTCATCCTCAAGGATTAAGTTCCAGGGGTGAAGATGGCGGCTCCCAGGAGCCGCTTTTTTTATCGGCTGTGAACTACGCCCCTTCGCGGGCAGTCGGCTTTCAGCGGACATTCTGTGCACCTGGGGCTCGCCGGGACGCAGATGTTCTGTCCAAAAAGGACGAAAACTTCGTTGATTTCGATCCAGGCTTCCCGCGGAAGCAACGCTTCGAGGGCTTTTTCGGTTTGCACGGGCTCAACCGTTTCAACCCATCCCAGCCGGTTGCTGATCCGGTGAACGTGGGTGTCCACGCAGATGCTCGGCGTTCCAAAGGCTAGGCCTATGACCAAATTGGCAGTTTTAGGACCGACCCCTGGGAGCTGCAGGAGTACCTCTTGTTCCTGAGGCACGCTCGAGTGAAAATCGCGAACCAGGATATGACTGATCTCTAGAAGCTGATGAGCCTTGGTTTTGTAAAAACCAACGGGAAAAATAAGGTCGGCGAGTTCAGCTTCGCTGAGTTTCAGGACTTCTTCGGGTGTTTTGGCGCGGGCAAAGAGCGCTCGGCTGGCCTTGAGCGTGACCTCGTCACGGGTTCGAAGTGAAAGGATCGTCGCGGCCAGGATTTGAAAGGCGTCAGAACCCTCTTGAAGCAAGACGTTCAGGCTGGGGGTTTCGTCCTGGCCGACGGCCTCGCGGATTTTTTGAAATGTATTTTTCCAATCGATTGAAAGCATAGACCAAGTATGCCACAGGTTTAACCACCTGACGAGATCTTTTGTGAACTTTGGGGTTGAATTTGTAAAAAAGAGATGCCGTCGGCCCAAAATCAGCCGGCGGTTGTTTGTAGGAGTAAAGCTTTATTCTTCTAGGTCTTCGTCGAGAAAGGTCGGGTCGATTTCTTCTTCGGGTTCTTCGTCCAAAAGAACCGCCGGAATCTTTTTGGCCAGCGGCTCAAGTTTTTCATGGATCAATTTTTCAACCTCGGATACGGGCATATCGAGGGAAAAGGCAACTTCGTCAATCAAGAGTTTCATCGCGCTGTCGTAAAGCTTTCGTTCCAGGATGGGAAGTTCCTTGACCTTGCTCCGGTGGTAAAGATTACGGACAACCAGCGCGATGTCAGGCGTGTCACCGTTTTTCAGGTGATCGAGGTTCATCTGGTAGCGTAGTTTCCAGTCGGCTGTGATCGGTTCAAAATCGCTGGCGATGATTTCTAGAGCTTCATAGGCTTTTTCTTTGGGAACGATGCAACGGATACCCAGCTCGACAGCCTTGTTGACGGGAACCATGACGGTCATGTCGTTGACCGGAAGATGAATCTGGTAGTAGGGCGTCATCTTGCCTTTAAATTCGCGTTCGCATATCAGCTGGATGTTGCCGACTCCCTGCAGAGGGTAGACAACCTTTTGGTTGACGTGGAAGGTGGTGCTCCCAGTGGGAGCTGAAGCTTCAGGCATGGGGAATATTATACCCTAAATTAGGGATAAAGTCAAACCTCACGGCGTCTTTCCAGGGTTTGAGGGCTTTCCAGTAGAGGTTCTTGAAGGGGTGAATATCCAGGGGGTTCGGGTACCACCCCCCCACGGATTCACGGTCAATGAGGCTGAAGCCCGGGCTGTGACTCAGAGGAAGGAGCAGACCTTGATCCAGAAGGTAGGCCTCGGCCGAAGCCAGGACCTTCATTCGGGGTTCTCCGCTCAGGTACTCTGCTTTTTTCAAAATGGCGTCGTACTGTGGGTCTGCCATACCAAAGCTATTCAGACTGGAATCAGATTTCCAGAGCAGAAGGAAGGTCGTGGGATCGAGGTAGTCGCCCACCCAGCTGAAGTAGCCGATGACGTGGGGCACTTTGTCGATCTGATCGTAGTAGCGGCCGTGAATGGTTTTGCCGACGACCTTGACCCCCAGAGGCGTCCAGGCAGCTTTCAAAAGCTCGAGAATTCGGGCACTTTCCGACCCGTCGGGCAGGGCGACCACGACGGGAGGAAGGCCCTTCCCGCCGGGGTAGCCGGCTTGGGCCAGCAGTTTAACGGCTTGCTCTTTGTCACTCTTGAGTAAACCCTTGGGCGAAGGGTAGCCTTCAAAGGTCGGAATGAGCACCGAGGTGGGCTGGATGTAGGGCTCACGCAGTTTTTGAATGGGAGCCGCCAGCCAAAGAGCCTGACGGACACGGGCATCGTTCCAGGGTTTGGAATCGACCCGGAAGTATAGAAAAGTGGTGCCGAACAGGGGAAAGGCTGAAATCAGCCGGTCACTGAGGACCGCTGATCCGTCGATCCCGTCAGATATCCAGTCGTAATTGCCTTCCTTGAAAGCTTCTGTCACCTTTTGGGCGTCATCGCTAAAGGTGAAAACCAGTTTGGGAATCTGGACGTTGGCCTTGTCCCAATAAAGCGGATTTTTGACAAGAACCCACTTCTGGGGGGTGCGCGTGACGACCACGTAGGGACCGTCTGAGGCAGGAAAACCTTGGCCAGACTTTCTGAAAGCTGCGGAAAGGGGAACGAAGGCGTAGTGACAAAGGATCGACACGAGTTCGGGGGCCGGCTGATTGAGTTCTATCACGAGTTTTGTAGGGCTTTCGGCGCGCAGCCCAAGCTGGGAGGGGTCGGTCAGCTTGCCTTCGCGCCAGGCCTTGGCTCCCTTGACAGAGTCGAGCAACGAAGCGTAGGGGGCCTGGGTCGCCGGGTCCAGAAGTCGGATCCAAGATGCCACAAAGTCCTGGGCGGTCAGGGGCGTGTCGTCAGAAAAACGAAGTCCGGGGCGAAGGGTGAAGGTGAGCGTTTTTCCGTCTTTCGAGAAGGCCCAGGACTCGGCGGCGCCTGGCTGGGGCCGAAGAGAAAGGGGATCATAAACGACGAGGCCCTCGTAAAAAGCCGTGTAGATTTCAGCTTCTTCGGTGGTTTGGCTCTTTTGGGGGTCCAGATTGATGGTTTCGGCGCCAAAATTGACACGGAAGGGATGACCGGGATCGTTTTCGTCGGTACTTTGCGCTGAAAGGGGGCCAAGGCCCAGGGTCAGAAAAGTTAGAAAAAGGGCGAAAGCTGGCAGTTTGCTCACCGTAATGCTCCCAAAAATCCACAAAGAATACCTGCAGCGGTCAAAGCTGCGGCTGTTACCTGAAAAAAAACGTCCGATGAAGCTTTGGCCTCTTCAAACGGCGTCCCGTTCGCCAAACCGATCCGAAAAACCATCCGATTGTCGTCGGGCCGCCGGAGCACCAGCGGACCGGAAGCGTCTGAAGCGCAAGCGTCAACTGAAACCGAGGAACCTACGGGAACGCAGGTTTCTTCGTTGAGATAAACTTCCGAACCGTCCCTAAGGTAACGCGCCGTTTTGAGGCCGGACCAGACGGCGCCGTCGGTTTCAACGGGGAGACTCGCTCCATCCTTTTCCAACTGAAAAGGAACGCTCAGTTCCCGTTCGGCCACCCGCCTTTGCCTAAGACCCCAAAGGGTGGAGCTTTGACGCTTGACGGTGAGTTTATACCAAACACAGGGAGTTTGGGAAAGCTCTGACGTGAGGGGCGCCGCGCAGACGGCTTGGCCTTCAAGGCGCGAAAATTGTGAAAAGGCCCCGGAGCCGAGCTCTCCCCGGATGGCTTTCGCCAAGGCGACGACACTGGCAAGATCGCTAGACTGCGGCAAACTCCTCGGCCGAACCTGCCCCAGTCTCAGGGAGAGCAGGGCAAGGGCGAACAAAATCAGACTCAGGAAAAGCCAGGCCACTGGTCTTGTCCTCTCTGGTACCATTCAAGCATTTCTTTGTAGACCGCGTTCAGGTCGTCCAAAAGCCGGGGGGCGTCCTGAAGATCGCCGCCCCGGCCCACCATTTCGAGCTTGAGGGCTGCTGTCGACAGGGGCAGGGCAAAAACGCCCCGGGCGGCGCCTTTAAGGGTGTGCGCGAGCCTGAAACACTCAGCCGCGTTCTGGGTTTTGACCTGAAAAGTCAAATCGTTCAGAATCGACTCGGACCTGCGGAGAAAATTCTCGAGCATTTCCTGGCCGGCCTGGGGGCTGCCGTAAAGGCGGTAGAGTTCTCTCCAGTCGATGGGCGGGCCCACCTGCAAGGGGCTCCCTATCGGAAGGTTCAGGGCAAAACCGCCGCCTTCGGCCTGTAAGACGCGATGAAAATCAGCCTGCCAGGAGGGAAGGGCCTCGGGATGAAAGTCGGGAGTGAAGGTTTTGGGAAGCAGAAAACACCATTCATAACCGGCTTCCTGGGGCAACTGAGCCAGGGTGAATTTGACGGTTAGAACGGGGTGGCCCTGCGCCAAGTCGGCAAAAAAAAGAAAAAGCTGATTTTTGAGGGTGACACGTCTCGCCCGAGCCGTCAGGTCATTCGGAGGGACTGTGCCTTCAAAACGGCAACCCAAGGACGGCAGGGTCAAGGACAGGTCTTCAAAAAGTTCCTGAATGAAAGGAAAAACAGCGAAGTCCTCAAGATTTTCTGCCATAGGTCAAATTTAGACTCAGTCGCTGTCTGAATCAAGGTCTGCCAGAAATTTTGATTTTTGCCTCAAAAGACTGGACTTTGGAAAAGAGACCGAACATTTTAAAAAAATGAAAATCATCAACGGCCTGAAACAACTTTCTTTACTCGTGCTTCTCGGGGTGATGGCGGTTTCTTGCGCACAAAAGGTTGCCCCCAAGACTAGGGACAATCCTGCGGTTTACCATTTTTCCCTGACGATTCTCCCCGGAGAGGTGCAGGGGAAACCGGGCTGGCCCTTCTACACCCCGGCAGATTTCACACTGCCTCCCGACTCTGAGGTTGTGGTCACGATCACCAATTACGATCCAGGAACGGAGCCCGTGCCATCGGGTAGGAACGTTGTCAGTGGTACTGAAGGAAACTCCGAGCTAGCTAACGGTAAACCCGTCTCAAGCCTGGAAGCCGGCCTCGTTTCGCACACTTTTTCGATTGAAAAGCTCAAACTCAACGTTCCGGTGCCGCCGCTCGTGAAAAAAAGCGGTCCAGGGGTTGTGGTTTTCAGGTTTCATACCCCCGCCGAAGGAACCTACCCTTGGCAGTGCTGGGCCGCCTGCGGTTCGGGAAAATCGGGCTGGGAAGGCGCCATGTCAACGGAGGGCTTCATGACGGGAACGCTCAAGGTTTCTAGAGAATAGGACCCTGCCGGGCCCTTGCGCAGGGACTCAGCTTCGGGGCGGACTTCCCGGCGGGGGGGAACCCGGTGGTGCGGTGGGGGC
>JABEVL010000144.1 GCA_013043995.1 Spirochaetales bacterium
CTATTCGAGCATTGGACGCAAAAGATTTTCAAGCTTGAGGAGGTCGGCGGCGAAAGTGCGGATTCCCTGGGAAAGTTTTTCGGTCGCCATGGCGTTCTCGTTCATCAACCACCTAAAGTTTTTCTCATCGACCTTCAGACGATCCAGGGGGGCATTTTTCCCAGCTTCAGGGGTCAGCTTAACCTCAAGTTTCCCTTCTTGTCCGGCCAGTTCGTGCAACAATTCAGGGCTGATGGTTAAAAGATCACAGCCCGTCAGTTCCAGGATTTCCCCGACGTTTCTGAAGCTCGCGCCCATGATCTGGGTCTTGTAGCCAAAATGCTTGTAGTAGCGGTAAATCTCGGCAACAGAAAGAACACCTGGATCCTCAACGGCCGGGATCGAATCGACTTTCTGAGCCGCCTTGTACCAGTCCAAGATCCTTCCCACAAAGGGAGAAATCAACGTTACCCCAGCTTCGGCGCATGCTACCGCCTGAACAAGACTAAAAAGCAGGGTCAAATTGCAGTGGATTCCTTCTTTTTCCAAAAGTTCTGCGGCGCGAATCCCTTCCCAAGTCGAAGCGATTTTGATCAAGATCCGTTCGCGGCCAAAACCCGCCTTTTCGTAAAGACCGATCAAGGTTCGGGCTTTTTCAAGTGTTCCCTGGGTGTCAAACGAAAGCCGCGCGTCCACTTCGGTACTCACACGGCCAGGAACGATTTTAAGGATTTCACACCCGAAAGCAACGGCAGTAAGATCGAGGGCCGCACTCAGGCGCGTGGCAGAACTACCAGCTGCAGCGCGGGCTTCTTGGGCTGCTTTCTCGACCAAGGAACGGTACTCGTTCTGGACTGCGGCTTTAAGAATTAAGGAAGGGTTCGTGGTGGAGTCCATAGGGGCGTAAGCGCGAATTGCCTGAAAATCCCCCGTATCCGCCACGACCTTTGTCACCATTTTCAACTGCTCTAGTAAGTTCACAGAATCACCTCTTTCTAAAGTTTAGCAAATAACTCTGCTATAGACCAGAAAAAAAGATGACAAAGACGCGTCAAAGTCTTGGAGTAAGGATCTGGAGCAAAAAAGCCCAAATTCCCCAAAAGAGAGCCGTGCGGTTTAACAGGTGGGCCGGCGAGCCTTTTACTGCGCCTGCTGGTCGGCGATGGCCTTTTGAACCTGCTGTTTTCCTCGTTGGGCGTCGACGTTGTTGGGGTCCTGGCGCAGGGCTTCCTCGTAGGCCTTTTGGGCCGAAGGGTAGTCCTTCGCCAACATCCGGGCGTAACCGAGCCTGGCCCACCAATTCGGAGTCTGGGGAGCGTAGTAAACCGCCGTCGTCAGCGCGATGTCGGCGTGATTGTACTCGCCGAGCTGGAGGAAAATTTCCCCCATGTAATAATAGGCCAACTGGATTCGATCGCCCGAGGGAGCAAGAACCGTGTACTGTTCAAAGTTATGCAAGGCGTCGACGATTTTTCCGAGGTAAAAATCGGATTCGCCGATGATTTCAATCACCCTGAAATCGTAGGGGTTGATCTTGAGGGCTTGTTGGGCGTCGTTAAGGGCGTCCTGGTACTTTCCCATCTTCTGCAAGGCCCAGCAAAGGACAACGTAAGAGTCCATATTCTGGGGGTTGGCCTTGAGCTCGTCATTGCAAATATCGACAGCTTCCTGGTAACGCCCATTCCTAAATGCTTCCAGGGCGTCTTTCTGCTCGGCAAAAACCGCCGAAACCGTCGCAAAAAAAACTACGGCAAAAACCGCAAATTTAAAACGTATCATGAGGCATCTCCAAGGGGCATGGTGCAGATCCCGTTGAGCTTGGCTCCGGCTTCCATGACAACTTCAGGAGCTGTGATGTCGCCCTCGACCTGGGCTCACGAAGAAAGTTCTATGCGCCGGGAGGCCACGATGTTGCCGACGACCCGGCCACGGACACGCACAACGACGGCTTCGATCCGGGCTTCGACAACGGCCTTTTCACCGATATAAAGGTCACCTGTCGCACGGATATCGCCCCGAAAGGGGCCCTTGATCATCAGGGAATCAGAAAACTGGAGTTCCCCCTCGAACGTAAAATCTTCGGCCAGAACCGTGTCGAGTTCGCGTTCGTCAACGTCCCTGCTGTAATAATCGGACATGCGGACATCCTAACGGGGGTCTAGAGGGCTGTCAAGGGAAGCCGAAAGCTGTTCCAGAACGTGATCCAAGGAACGTTGGAGGTCCTGGCGCATCGCAGGCGTGTAAGGGTTGTAGGTTTGCAAATCGAGGAAAAGCTGAAAGGGATCATTGCAGGTCTGGGCCACGATTTCAAGCAATTTTCGGTAGCCCTGAGTGGCAATCGGGTGCTCTTTGAGGGCCATTTCCGAAAGAACCCGGCCGATAAAATGCGTCACACCCTGGGTGTAAGCTGCCTCGCGGTCGTGCTCATCCGGCGTCATTTCCAGCACGCTCAATTCGAGTTCCTTAAACTCCTGTTTCCAAAATTGAAAGGCGTCCCCGGCGTTTTGGAGATCGTAGAGAACGATCGGCAGCCCCTTCAACCCGGCCCGAGCCGAGTCGGGACCAAACATGGGATGGGTCGCCAAAAGGCGGGCCTGGGGGAGTCGCGCCTGCATCTGGCGGGAGGGTACGACCTTCACGGAACAGGTA